>NZ_DAINOE010000022.1:7852-31965 GCF_036735525.1 Arsukibacterium sp.
TTAGCATTAATATCACTGCTCCCGGCCAGCACAAACCCCACTTGCAAGGCGGCGGCAATAACATAGGCTTCATCTAAATAGCCCTCTACCGCAGAGCTGGTTAATTCAGACAGTTTCGCTGCTCTGTGCTCCACCATGCCCAACACGCCACCTGGCTTTAATACATCATAGATACTTTGTAAGGTGGATAACAAGTGGCCCCGCTCATCCCAGATAGGGGCATTGCGAAAAGTCAGCACCATATCAAATTGCTCTGGCGCAAGCGTCGGTATAAAAAATGGTGGTTCCAATTCAATTTGATTGACCGGGCCAAACCAGTCGATTTCTTCCGCCATGCGCTGTGCTAAACGTTGACTCAGCCGGGCCCAGAAAATTTGTCGCTCATCTTTTAAACTGCCGTCATTATGCCTGAAATGGGCAATAGTAAGCTGGCCCTGATCTTTTAAAAATGGCGCCAGAATTTCGGTATACCAGCCTCTTGCTGGCCATAGCTCCAGCACAGACATGTGCGGCGCCAGACCAAAAAACGATAGCGTTTCTGTGGGATTACGGTATTTATTGCGCTGTTGATGTTCTGCACTGCGATTGGGGTGCTCTGCTAACTGCTGCAGCGTCAGTTTAGCTGCTGACGCTGGCTGAGTAGCATGAGAGGTCGACACCAAGCCTATTAAAACAAGACTGGCGAGCATAGACGTAATGATATTTATTCTGTTTGTTATTATCGTCTTATTCATTATTTGTTCCTGAGTAACCTCAAACAACTGCCTTCCTGAAATAGGAGTAGCCATTGCAGTACAGGTTCAATACAAAGTTAAGATAACGCTCACTTTAGTATAATGTCCAGTAATACTCGACACCGATAATCAGGTCGTTGACCGCAAGGCGCTTGGTTGTGCTTTGTCATTACAGTACACTTCTCTTATCTATTCATCGTATTGCTTATAAGGTTGCTGATGCGCTTAGCCCGTTTTTCTGCGGTTTCTGATAAGGCCCTTGTTGTCGCCCTGCTGTTAATGCCTGTGCTGCTATCTGCTGCACCATTAACGACTAACACCTCTGCCACACCACCAGCGGTCAAGGTTGCTGGCGCACCAAAAAACATTATTTTTATGATTGGAGATGGTATGGGGCCGGCTTACCTCACGGCTTACCGCTTTATGCAAACTGACCCAGGCAATACCGACATTCAAACCACCATTTTCGATGACTTATGGCTGGGCATGGCCAGCACCACACCTGATGATGATACCTTGGTAACTGATTCAGCCGCGTCAGCCACGGCATTGGCCACCGGGGTAAAAAGTTTTAATGGCGCCATTTCGGTGGATAGCAACCATATGCCGATTGGCACTATGCTGCAATTAGCCAAGCGCCAGGGTAAAGCCACCGGTGTGGTTGCCAGCTCTCAGGTTAACCATGCTACCCCGGCCGCGTTTTTAGCGCACAACAATAGCCGTCGCAATATGAATGCTATCGCCGACATGTACCTGGATTACCAGATCCAGGGAAAACCCGTAGCCGATATTATTTTTGGTGGTGGCCGTGAGCATTTTATCCGCGAAGACCGCAATCTGGTGGCAGAATTTAGCGCTAAGGGCTATCAATATGCCGATAACTGGCGCGATGTTAGCAAACTAACCCGTAAGCCTGCCCTCGCCTTACTGGCCCCTGCTGGATTGCCTTCAGCCTTAAATAACCCTCACCCCGCGCCCCTGGCTACCCTGGCTGAGCAAGCACTAAAACTGCTGACACCAGCAGAAAAAGGCTTTGTGCTGATGATAGAAGGCAGCTTAATAGACTGGTGCGGTCATGATAATGATATTGCCTGTGCCATGGCCGAAATGCACGATTTTGCTAAGGCCGTCGCGGTGGCTAAAGCTTATGTCGATGCCCATCCTGATACTTTATTAATTATTACTGCCGATCACGAAACCGGTGGTTTATCGCTTGGCGCCAATAATGTTTATCAATGGTTACCTGCTGTGGTGCGGGGCGTCAGCGCCACCAGCCGTGCGATTGCCGATGAATTAAACGCCGTAAGTACAGAAACCGAAGCCTTACAACGCTGGCAAGCACTGACAGGTATTGTTATTACCGAGCAAGAGCAGCAACAACTGCTGGCCGAGCGCAACAAAACCCAGGCTGAGCTGAGAAAAGTAGTAAACGAGTTAATATCACGATACTCATATACCGGCTGGACTACCGGTGGCCACACCGCAGCGGATGTACCGGTATTGGCTTATGGTATGGGAAAAACCCAGTTCAGTGGTTTTATGGATAACACTGATATTGCTAAACGCCTGCTGCAATTTATTCAGCAAACCCCGCAGTAATCATCATTTTGGCAGGGATATTCACTACAGGGTTAAAAGCTGGCTAAGTTTTAGCCAGCAGCTGACGGCGCAGTGTTGGCGCAGTAGTATCCGGGTGCAACCAGATATTAAAAAAAGCACTGGCAAAATCGGCATCGCTGATGCTGCCGGTTTTCTTGCCATTAAAATAAAATACTACACTACCATCGGCTTGCAACAAGCTGGCCAGCCGATCACCTTTTTTAACGTCTGACCAAAGGCTTTGTAATTGCTCTGCCCATTGCTGCTGTTGCTCAGGGCTGCTTTGTTGTAATTTTTGCCATTGCTCGACAGTGGCATCAATAAACTGCTGACGGCTAATGGCGCGTTTATAAGTCAGCTCCAATAACACAGGACGACTTTGCTGATAATCAGTAAAACTGCCATCCAACGTAGCCAGCCTGGCATCGTACAACTGCCATAATAAATAACGGTAACTGCCTTCACCGACAGTGGTCAGTTGTGGCAATACCTCAGATGACGCTATCTTAGCCAGATCTACGTCAACATTAGCGTCCCCGGAAGATATGGCCTCAAGCGGCAACGCTAACGCAGCAGCTAACAGCACAACCTTAAACTTGTGTAACATAAGCCCTCCTGCTGTATCCAAAGATAATAGCCAGTAACCCCCACACCATAATCAGCACACCGTACGACAGCATACCCATTGGAAATTGCAGCACACCGCCACTGAGCGCTGCACCACCCCAATAAGACAGCGGTCCGCCTACTGCGCCAAGCACAAAGGCCAGAAGCGGCCGGGTTAAAAAGGCACTCATCACTTCAATCACCACCAGCGCAAATAGCAACCAGAGCAACACAAACCATAGTGGCATCCAACTAAGCTGAGCAAAGCTCATAATACCTGTCGCCACCAGCACGCTATCTACGGCAATGCCGGTAAGTGCCGTGAGCAGCACGGCCACCCTGGCCCTGTTACTGGCCAATCGCCACATGCCATACAGCCAATAAGCCAATACCGGCCAAAACATCAGCTGCTGAAAATACACCAGTAAAAACCAGCACAATTCAAAGCCGATAATGGCCCGCCAGTTCACGGCGCTGTTCATTTTACTCATGTTTGTTTCATCTTAGCGGCTAGCTTACAGCGTAAGTTGTAAGGCAGCAGGTTGAGGGTTTTTAGCAAATATGCTAAACGTCTTGGAAAGCGTAGTCTGAGCTTACCCGCATGCAAACCGTTGAATATTCTGGCTGCAGCCTGCTCTGCCGGCATTAAAAAAGGCATGCTAAAGTCATTTTTTTGCGTTAACGGCGTATCGATAAAGCCCGGCTCAATTAAACAAACCCGAATACCGCTATCGGCTAAATCCAGACGCAAGCTGTCGGCAAAATAACTGATGGCGGCCTTACTGGCGCCATAGGCCTCTGCCCGGGTAAAAGGAAAAAAATGCGCCATGGAGCTGACAATCGCCAAAGTGCCACCCGCCGTTAAGCGTGGTAATAACAGCTTTGTACAGCTGACTACTGCTAATACATTAAGCTCGAAGGTACGCTCAAAGGCCGCTAAATCCAGCGCACTAGCCTCTACATATTCACAATTGCCGGCATTGAGCAGCACCTGATCAAATTTAATAACGCTATCGAGTTGTTGCTGCCAGTGTTGAAGTGCCGCGCTATCGGTTAAATCTACTACCACCGGCACTATTTGCTCTGGAAACAGTGCCTGCAGTTGTGCCAGCTTATCTGCCGAGCGGGCCAGTGCATACACCTGCCAGCCCTGCTTCGCATAGTACAGCGCAGTATCACGACCAATACCTGAGCTGGCACCGGTGATAAGAATAGTAGATGACATAAAGACTCCCTTAGCAATTAAAGGGTTTTACGTACAGAAATGAAAACAGTTCAGTGAATGGCGGGCTTTAAAACGTGCTCAGGCGTACAAATCGACACCGAGCATTTGTTTCACTTCAGCAAGGCGTTGTTCGGTCTGCACGCTTTGATAGGCCGCTATTGCACGCTCATTGCGCTGCTCATTGGCATCGAAAGACTGTCGCGAGCCGCGCGCTTCACGCTCGGTATCCAGCCGGGCCATCAGCTCGGGATTTACCCGAATATCGCTAAGCTGATTCTGATTCGCCGACGCTTCCCGTTCTATTTGCTGCCTGACAGGTTGCGGCCGGTTAGCCGCCGGGTTTAACAGGCTGCTGGGGCTAATAGCATTACTGGCGTTTATGCTCATAAAACCGCTACCAAAATGAGAATGCGCTAATTATAGGCAATTAAACGCGAATAATGCCAGTGTTATTAACTTTTAGCTGAGCGCAGTATGGTGATAAACTACTGTGACTACAAAACCAGGGAAACTTAGCGCCCTGGCAGTTTTTGCCAGGTCACTTCGTCGCGCACATACACTGGCTCGGCTTGTTCGGCACTGACGAATAAACGTTGCTGCCAGGCGGCCTGGGCAAAGGGCAGCATATGCAGGGCTGACGGATACAAAATATCCGCCGCAACCTCAGCATCACACCATTGGCTTAACTCGGCTAAATAGCTTTGCCAGCCGGTACCCACGCCCATGATCTGTTGCTTGCCGGCTGCATTAAATGTGGGCAGTTCGCTTAGCTGTGCTGGTTTTATCGCCACTTCTGTGTCCAATGCTTGCATCAGGCCACTGGCATCTGACTGAAAAGCAGCCAGATAGACTTCGCTCATCCGTGCATCTATAGCCGCAATCACCTGGCTGGCCCCCTTTAACTGATGCGCCGCCTGTGCCATTGCTGCTAACGTTGACACACCATACACCGGCAAGTCAGCGCCAAAGGCCAGCCCTTGCGCCACTGACACCCCAATACGCACCCCGGTAAAACTACCCGGGCCCTGGCCAAACACTATGCCATCGAGTTGTGACAGGTTCAGGCCGCTGTCGCTGAGCAATTGCTGCACCATAGGCAAAATCCGCTTACTATGCTGCTGAGGGCAGACCTCATCTAAGCTGAGTAACTGCTGATCATGCAAAAGGGCTACCGAGCAGGCTTCGGTGGAGGTATCTAAGGCAAGTAACTTCATTAAGCGCTATCCTGATTTAACTGCTGTAAAAAACTGACCGCATGCTCAAGCGAGCGGGTACGACGCATCGGCGGCAAGCTGGTTAAAAATACCGCACCATAGGGCTTGGTGACCAGCCGGTTATCACAAATCACCAGCAAGCCCTTATCGGTGACATCACGGATCAGGCGGCCTACCCCTTGTTTTAAAGCTATCACGGCCTGAGGTAACTGCACACTGGCAAAGGCATCTTCGCCGCGGCGCTGACAGTCTTCACTGCGTGCCTGTAATAGGGGATCATCTGGCGAGGCAAAAGGCAGTTTATCAATAATCACCAGACTTAGGGTATCGCCACGCACATCCACCCCTTCCCAAAAACTGCTGGTGCCAAGCAGTACGGCATTTTCCAGTTGCACAAATTGCTCTAATAACTGGCGTTTACCGGTGCTGCCCTGCACCAGCACTGGCTGGCTTATCTGCTCGGGCAATTGCTGGGCCACCCATTGCAACATGCGATGGCTGGTAAAGAGCATAAAGCAGCGGCCATTATTAGTGGTGATCAGTTGCACTGCCAATTGCAACAGCGCATGAGCCATCGCCGGCTCATGCGGCTCAGGTAAAAACCGTGGCACACACAGCAGCGCTTGCTCGGGGTAATTAAAGGGGCTGTCCAGCAATAACGTATCGGCCTTAGCCAGGCCCATTTGCGCGGTAAAATGGCTAAAGCCTTCATTAACTGACAGTGTGGCCGAGGTAAAAATCCAGCTGCGCTGCTGGGCAAACACCAGCTCACGGAATTTATCGGCAATGCTGAGCGGCGTTAAATGCAAGGTCACCTGCAAGCGGCTGGTTTCAAACCACAGACTGACCCCGGTTTGACTAACATCGAGTAGTTTTTGCAACCGGCTTTTTAATTGTGCCAGACGCTCAAAGCAGCTATCAAGCGCCTGACTGCGCCCCAGCTGACTTTTGACTATCTGATAGAGCATCTCCAGCGCATCGGCAATGCGGCTGATGGCGGTATGCATCGCTGGCTGGGCATAACAATCGCGCCAGTTACCCCGACTGGGATCAACGGCAAATTGCAGGCGCCAGTCTTTACTGAGACTCTGTAATTTATTGGCACTTTTTGCCAGTTGCATCGCGTCTTTTAGCTCAGTTTTCGCCAGTAATTCAATATCCCGACACAGATCCTGCAATAAGCGGCTGGAAAAATGCTCGCCAAAATAATCACAGGCAATATCCGGCAGCTGATGAGCCTCATCAAAGATCACCACATCCATTTGCGGTAGCAACTCACCAAAGCCGGTATCTTTTAGCGCTAAGTCAGCAAAAAACAAATGGTGATTCACTACTACTAAATCGGCGCTCTGGGCTTTTTTGCGGGCTTTTAATAAGTGGCAATCTTCAAACACCGGACAATCTTTGCCCAGACAGTTATCAGTGGTGCTGGTGACATAAGGCAAAGCCACTGAGTCTTCGGCAATGTAACTGAGCTCACCAATATCCCCGCTTTGCGTTTCAGCCGACCACTTTTTAATTAAGCTTAAATCATTGATCAGTTGCTCATCTTGCAGCGGGACATGCTGATAATGCTGCTCCAACCGGAACAAACACAAGTAATTAGAGCGGCCTTTTAATAACGCTGTTTGCAGCGGTTGCGCCAAGGCCTGCAATACTGTGGGTAAATCACGGTGAAATAACTGCTCTTGCAGGTTTTTGGTGCCGGTAGAGAGAATGACTTTTTTACCCGAAAGTAAAGCAGGCACCAGATAGGCGTAGGTTTTACCGGTACCGGTACCGGCCTCGACGACCAGTGCACTGCTGTCACTGATGGTTTTACTGACCGCCTGCGCCATAGCAAGCTGAGCCTCGCGTGGCTTAAAGCCTTTAATATTGCTGGCCAAACTGCCCTGCTCAGCAAAGGCCGCCGCGACCTTAGCCTGCATGCAGACAGTGACTCAAAGTCGTAGAATATGTTTTAATCACGCCAGCTCTCTTTCAACCTTATCAAGCAGGCTATTATGCCTTGTTCCTCATAAAAGATCTAAGCGCGAGTCTTTTAAGCTGGCCATTTTTCGTGAGTTTTAAACAAAAATATCCAGATGCCCATCTTTATCCACGTGTAAATCTTCTTCTGGCGTGGTGTAAGGTGGCTCCGGGTAGTCTTGATTGTCACCCGGACGTTTTTTGCTACGCCGCAAGATTAAAAACTTTTGCTCCTGCTGCTTCAGCGGGCTCAACCTGGCTTCTTTAAATACCGGCACCACTACCTTAGGCTCCTGCTCAACAGGCGTGCCTGGTGTTCTTTGGATAAAAGGTAGAATAGCGTCCACAGTATGTCTCCGGATACAGGTTAACTTTGTTATCGGCCAACCCGGCCATAACTTTAGCCAACACATTGACTATACAACCTGATTGAAATTCGTACAATAAATTCAATTCATTTGGCTTTCACTCTGCAGCGGATAAAAATTAATTTAGTACAATTAAAATCAAAAACCATTAAAATCAATTACTTTTACATATCAGTGTAAAAATGACGTTTAGAAATAATGATTGCAAAATATCGCAATAAATCATAACTTGTATAGGAATTGATTACCAGGAAACAGCAATCTCATGTTTTTTAATAATGTAACACATCACCATCATCATCTGACCTAGCCTTCCGGTTCAGGTGGAAGGCTATTGTCTGGCCTTCGGTGGAATCAGTTACATACAACCCCGCAGGCCCAAGCCACGGGGTTTTTTGTTTTTATAACGAGTTAATTTTGGAGTGAGCCATGAGTCCGGCCATTGAAAGTAAAAGATTACGCATCGCCATGCAAAAGTCAGGGCGTTTATCCATTGAATCGCAAGCACTGCTCGGCAGTTGCGGTCTGAAAATCAATTTGCGCGAGCAACGGTTAATTGCTCATGTCGAAAATATGCCGATTGATATTCTGCGGGTGCGTGATGATGACATCCCGGGGTTAGTGATGGATGGCGTCTGCGATCTGGGCATCATCGGCGAAAACGTGCTTGAAGAAGTGTCTTTACAACGGCAAATTGATAACGAAAATTTCGATTACGATATTCTGGCGCGGCTGGATTTTGGCGGTTGTCGCTTGTCTATCGCTGTACCACAGGAAGAGCAATACCAGGGCGTTAGCAGCCTGGAAGGTAAAACCATTGCCACCACCTACCCGCGCCTGCTTGCCCGTTATTTAAAACAGCAGGGCGTCAATGCGCGCATTGTAGTACTAACCGGCTCAGTAGAAGTGGCACCTCGCGCTGGTTTAGCCGATGCCATCTGCGATCTGGTATCCACCGGTGCCACGCTGGAAGCCAACGGTTTACAGGAAGCAGAAGTGATTTACCGCAGTAAAGCGGTACTGATAAGCCGTAAAAATTTACAGGATGCTGCGCAGCAAAAGCTGATAAAAAAACTGATGCCACGTATTCAGGGCGTTATGCAAGCCAATGAAAGTAAATACATTATGTTGCATGCCCCTCGCGCCAAGTTAGAGCAGGTTATTGCGCTGTTGCCCGGTGCCGAAAACCCGACACTGCTGCCATTAGCGGGCAATGATGATTTGGTGGCAATACATGTGGTGAGCAGTGAAACCTTATTTTGGGAAACCATGGAGCAATTAAAGGCGCTGGGCGCCAGCTCTATTTTAGTTCTGCCTATTGAAAAAATGATGGAGTAAAGCATGCAACGCTTTAATTGGGCACAGTTAACCACAGCAGAGCAGCAAAGCGCGCTGGCCCGCCCAGACTTGCCAGATGCCGCGGCTCTCACACCTGTAGTACGTGAGATTATTGCCACTGTCCGCCAGGCTGGTGATGCAGCGCTGCGCCAGTACAGTGCCGCTTTTGATAAATTGCCTGATAACCCGCTGCGCTTATCTGAAGCACAACAGCAACAGTTACTGAGCCAGCTGGATGAGACGCGCCAAGCGGCCATTGAGCTAGCCTATGACAATATTCGTAAATTCCATGCAGCGCAGCTGCCCAAAGATATTGAAGTGGAAACCAGCCCTGGGGTCATTTGCCAGCTTAAAAACCGGGCTATTGGCAGTGTGGGCTTGTATATCCCCGGCGGCAGTGCGCCCCTGCCCTCTACCGTTTTAATGCTGGGGGTACCGGCACAACTGGCCGGTTGTCCGCGGGTAGTGTTGGTTACCCCGCCTGGCAAACCGGCAGCCAGTGATATCGCAGCGGAAATTATCTATGCCGCCAGCCTTTGTGGTATTCGTGAAATCTTTACCATTGGCGGCGCCCAGGCGATTGCGGCGCTGGCCTATGGCACCGACACTATTGGCAAAGTAGATAAAATCTTTGGCCCGGGCAATCGTTTTGTTACCGAAGCCAAGCAACAGGTCAGTCAGGATGCCAAAGGCGCGATGATAGATATGCCGGCCGGCCCGTCTGAAGTGCTGGTACTGGCTGATGCCACGGCCAACCCGGCCTTTGTTGCCGCTGATTTATTGTCTCAGGCCGAGCATGGCCCGGACTCTCAGGTGATCTTAGTCAGTGATAATGACGCCTTGATAACGGCCGTGCAGACGCAATTACAGCAGCAATTAGCGGTACTGCCCAGACGCGACATTGCCACTGCGGCCTTAGCGCACAGCCGGGCCATTTTAACACCGGATCTGGCCACAGCAGTGGCGGTCACCAACGCTTATGCTCCTGAGCATCTGATTGTGCAAACCGCGCAGGCTGAGTTACTCACCGAGCAGTTTGATAGCGCTGCCAGCATCTTTGTTGGTCAGTGGACGCCAGAATCGGCCGGCGACTATGCCAGTGGCACTAACCACGTCCTGCCAACCTATGGCTATAGCCGCACGGTATCTAGCTTATCGCTGTGCGATTTTTACCGGCGCTACACAGTGCAGCAATTATCAGCACAAGGCATGCGCAATATAGGCCCGGCCATTGTTACTCTGGCTGAGGCTGAAAGTTTAGAGGCCCACGCTAATGCGGTGCGGCTTCGCCTGGCCGCGTTGGCACAAGCCCCGGCGCTTAACGACAACTTTAGCGGAGAATAAGCATGACAGACGTAACAGATGCCACAGTCAATCCGCTGGCACGGCAAATTGTTAAACAGCTGGTACCTTACGCTTCTGCCCGCAGTAGCATGAGTGGCGGCGCAGTATGGCTTAATGCCAATGAAAACGCGCTGGCACCGGCCTATCAGCTGGATGATACCTTTAACCGTTACCCGTCGTGCCAGCCAAAAGCAGTGATCGATGGCTATGCCGCCTATGCTGGTGTCACGCCAGAGCAGGTACTGGTCAGTCGCGGCGCCGATGAAGGCATTGAGCTGTTGATCCGCAGTTTTTGTGAGCCTAAGCAAGATAGCATTACCCTTTGCCCGCCCACCTATGGCATGTATGCCATTAGCGCTGAAAGCCACCACACTGCGGTGCAAAAAGTATTGTTGCTAAACACTGAGCAACTGGATCTGCCGGGCATTTTTGCCACTAATCCCAAATTGGTGTTTATTTGCAGCCCAAATAATCCCACCGGCGATCTGATCCCACGCGAGCAGATCATTGCCGTGCTGGAGCATTTTAAAGACACAGCGCTGGTCGTGGTAGATGAAGCCTACATTGAGTTTGCCCCCGAAGCCTCAGTGGTGCCCTTACTGCCGCGCTACCCCAATCTGGTGATATTGCGCACCCTGTCAAAAGCCTTTGGCCTGGCCGGGCTGCGCTGTGGTTTTACCCTGGCCGCCCCCGATATTATCCGCGCGCTGAAAAAAATGATTGCGCCCTATCCTATCGCCGAGCCGGTGGCACAAATTGCCGCCCAGGCATTATCGGCAGCAGGTATCACGCAAATGCAGCAAAGCGTCGGTATCATTAATCAGCTAAGGCGCGACTTTGTGCAATTTGCCCAGCAACAAGCGGGCGTGACAAAAGTCTGGCCCAGCAATGCTAACTATGTGCTGTTACAGGTTAGTGATGCCGCAGCCTGTGTCAATGCACTGATGGCCGAGGGCATTCTTATTCGTAATCAGTCCAGTCAGTTAGGGCTTGCTAACGTGGTACGGGTATCTATCGGCAACCCTGATGAAATGCAGCGTTTGCAACAGGCAATGTTTAACTATTTTTCAGCTAATAAGAGAGAAACCGCATGAGTGGCCAAGCTATTTTATTTATAGACCGTGATGGCACCATGGTGGAAGAGCCCGCCATTGACAAACAACTGGATAGCCTGGAAAAACTGGCGTATGAGCCGGGGTTAGTGCCAGCCTTGCTAAAATTGCAGGCTGCCGGTTACCGCTTAGTGATGGTCACCAATCAGGATGGTCTGGGCACCGACAGCTTCCCACGACACACCTTTGATGCACCGCACGACAAGATGATGCAGCTGTTAACCTCGCAAGGCATCGTATTTGATGATGTGCTGATTTGCCCACACTTTGAGCAGGATAACTGCAGCTGCCGTAAACCCAAATTGGGGCTGGTGAAAGACTACCTGCAACAGGGCAAAATCGACTTTACCAACTCTTATGTGATTGGCGATCGCTTAACTGATGTGCAGCTGGCTGACAATATGGGGCTTCCGTCATTTCAGTATAACCGTGACAGCCTGGGCTGGGCGCAGATCACTAAACAGCTGCTCAGCCGTGGCCGCACTGCCACTGTAGTACGCACCACGCGCGAGACCGATATTCGCGTAAGTGTCGATTTAGATAACGCCGGCAATAACAGCTTTAACACCGGCGTCGGCTTTTTTGATCATATGCTGGAGCAAATTGCCACCCACGGCGGTTTCTCTCTGCAGGTACAAGTAGACGGCGACTTACACATTGACGATCACCACAGTGTAGAAGACACCGCCCTGGCGCTGGGGCAGGCACTGAAACAAGCGCTGGGCAATAAGCGTGGCATAAACCGCTTTGGCTTTGTGCTACCTATGGATGAATGCCGGGCAGAATGTGTGATGGATTTATCCGGCCGGCCTTTATTTGTGTTTAATGGCGAGCTGGGTGAAGGCGCCGTGGGCGGCTTAACCCTGGAGATGGTGCCGCACTTTTTCCGTTCATTAAGCGATGCCATGTTGATGTCGCTGCACCTAAGCATTACCGAGGGCAATAAACACCACAAAGTTGAGGGGTTATTCAAAGCCTTTGGCCGCGCCCTGCGCCAGGCCATTACCGTGTCGGGTGAAGCCCTGCCCAGCTCTAAAGGGGTATTGTAATGGCGGAGCTTGTCATTGTTGATACCGGCTGTGCCAACATCAACTCGGTATACTTTGCCATTAAACGCTTAGGGGTAGAGCCGCTATTAAGCCTTGATGCCAAGGTTATCAAGGCCGCGCCCCGGGTGATAGTACCAGGCGTGGGCACAGCAAAAGCGGCGATGCGTAATCTGGCCGAGCGCGAGCTTATCAGTACTTTGCAGCAACTGCAGCAACCGGTATTGGGTATTTGCCTTGGCATGCAGCTATTGAATGCTCACAGCATGGAAGGGGATGTCGCTTGCCTTAACCTGATCCCTGGCGAAGTGGCGCCATTGAATGCCGCCGGCTTACGCTTACCGCATATGGGCTGGAATACCCTTAATCAGCTTAAAGCGCACCCTATACTGCGCGGCATTACCGAGCAGGATTATTTTTATTTTGTGCATAGCTTTGCCGTATTACCCGGCGCTTATACGCTGGCAGAATGTGACTATGGCAGTCAGTTTGCTGCGGTCATTGGCAAAGATAATGTCGCCGGGGCGCAGTTTCACCCCGAGCGCTCGGGTAAAGCCGGCGCGCGCTTATTGCAAAATTTTCTGGAGTGGCAGTTGTGATAATCCCAGCAATAGATTTAATTGATGGCAAAGTGGTGCGCTTATATCAGGGCGCTTATGACAAAACCACCGAATATAGCTTTAGCCCGCTGCATCTGCGCGATAGCTATGCCGCAGCCGGCTCTCCTTTGCTGCATGTGGTCGACTTATCCGGCGCTAAAGACGTCAGCAAGCGCCAGCTTGCGCTATTAACTGAGTTGATGAGCAATGCCCCTTTGCACATTCAGGTGGGTGGCGGCGTGCGCAGTGAGCAGGATGTCGCCAGCTTGCTGGCAGCCGGTGCCAGCCGGGTCGTGATTGGCAGCTTAGCCATTCGTGAGCCCGCGCTGGTACAAGGCTGGATCCGCAAATATGGTGGCGAGCGCATAGTGCTGGCGCTGGATGTGTCGATTAACGCTAGGGGCGAAAAAACCCTGCCCAGCCACGGCTGGATTGAAGAGTCAGGCGTCACCTTAGAGCAAGTATTAGATGGCTATATTGATGCCGGCGCCAGGCATGTACTGTGCACCGACATCAGTAAAGATGGCACCCTGAGCGGCGCTAACGTGGCACTGTACCGCGAGCTCTGTACTAAGTATCCACAGCTGGCCTGGCAGGCTTCAGGTGGTATTGGCTCGTTGGCAGATATTCAGGCGCTGCTGGGCTCCGGTGTGGCGGGCGTTATTTTAGGTCGCTCACTACTCGAAGGTAAGTTTACACTTGAGGAGGCCATAGCATGCTGGCAAAACGGTTAATCCCCTGTTTAGATGTGCGCGATGGCAAGGTAGTAAAGGGCGTACAGTTTCGCAACCACGAAATAATCGGTGATATAGTGCCACTGGCAAAGCGCTATGCCCAGGCAGGTGCTGATGAACTGGTGTTTTACGATATTACCGCCTCCAGCGATGGTCGGGTGGTAGATAAAAGCTGGGTGCAGCGCATTGCCGAGGTGATTGATATTCCGTTTTGCGTCGCCGGTGGCATCAAATCGGTGGCAGACGCGGCCAATATTTTGCAGATGGGCGCCGATAAAGTGTCTATTAACAGCCCGGCATTGGCCAATCCGGCACTGATTGCAGAACTTAACGACACTTTTGGCCAGCAATGTGTAGTAATTGGTATCGACAGTTTTTTTGATGTGGCCTCAGGTCAGTATCAGGTATACCAATTTACCGGTGATGAGAGCCGCACCCGCAAAACCCAGTGGTTAACCCGCGACTGGGTGGCAGAAGTGCAACGCTTAGGCGCTGGGGAAATAGTGTTAAACTGCATGAATCAGGATGGCGTGCGCCAGGGCTATGATATTGCTCAGTTAAAAAGCATCAGAGACCTGTGTCGGGTTCCCCTGATTGCCAGTGGCGGCGCCGGCACTATGCAACATTTTACTGAGGTGTTTGCCCAGGCAGATGTCGATGGCGCTCTGGCGGCCAGTGTGTTTCACAAAGGCATTATTCAAATCAGTGAGTTAAAAGCGAAACTGATTGCAGATGGTATTAGTATTCGGCCGTAACGGCTAAATCTCCCCCCTACCCCCTCTTTAACAAAGAGGGGAGCCTCCCTTTAGTAAAGGGAGGTTTGGAGGGATTTGGAGGAACTTTTGAACAAACAACAACTTGACGCCCTGAACTGGCCAGATACGCAATTATTGCCCGCCATAGTGCAGCATGCGGTTTCCGGCAAGGTGCTGATGCAGGGCTATATGAACCCACAAGCGCTGCAACACACAATGCAAAGTGGCCAGGTCACTTTTTTCAGTCGCAGTAAACAACGGCTGTGGACCAAAGGCGAAAGCTCCGGTCATACCTTACAACTGGTCAGCATAGACAGCGACTGCGATGCCGACAGCATCTTAGTGCTGGCCCTGCCACAAGGCCCTACCTGCCACGTTGGCACTGAAACCTGCTGGCATGATAATAGCGCCAACAGCCCGCAACTGGCGTTTTTGTATGACTTAGAGCAAGTGATTAAAAGCCGTGAGGGTGCTGATCCGGCCAGCAGCTATACCGCCAGTCTGTTTGCCAAGGGCGTAAAGCGCATTGCACAAAAAGTCGGTGAAGAAGGCGTCGAATCGGCGTTAGCCGCGATGGCAGGCGATAAAGAGGAGCTGAAAAATGAAGCCGCCGATCTGATTTTTCACTTACTGGTATTACTGCGCAGCCAGCAACTGGAGTTAAATGATGTGATCCAGGTGCTTAAAGCCAGACATCAATAATCCACCGCTGCAATAAGACAGATAAAACTGTTAATAAATGTATACAGTACCGCAGGTAGTATGATAAAAAGCCAAGTCAGATCATGGCGCGGCTGCCAGCGCTCAGCTAACATTAAGTAAGTAATTATGGCAACGACTTACTCTCACTTAAAAAAGGAATCGAGCCTGATCCAAATGCTTGATCCGCTTAGCGCAGACTGGAACCAACCCGCAGAGGTTCCGGTGCAACCAGCTGTCTTTCAAGAACTGCTGGCCAGTATCGATTTTAGCCGCCTTGATACGTTGTTTGATAACTTTCTGGATGCCATAGGCGTCAGCATTGCCATAGTGGATTTGCAAGGCAAGGTGCTGGCGTCATCCAAGTGGCAGCGTGCCTGTGTGCAATTTCACCGACAGGCTGACATTACCCGCAAGCGTTGCCATGAGAGTGACGTGCAGTTATCCAAAGACATGCTGGAGGGTAAAAACTATGCCATTTATCAGTGTCGCAATGGCTTAACCGATTGCACCACGCCCCTTATTATTGAACAGCAACATGTGGCCAATTTATTTATCGGCCAGTTTTTTCTGGCAGAACCAGATCTGGCGTTTTTTCAGCAGCAACAGCAACAAGCCGGTTTTGATGCCGACGACTATCAGGCAGCACTGGCCGAGGTGCCTATAGTTGATGAAAACAAATTACCCGCTCTGTTGCAGCTATTAGTATCGCTGGCGCAACAAATTGCCGAATTAAGCATGGCAAACCGCCGTAATTTAACCACCATTGCCAGCGTTGAGCAGAAAATTAATGACAGAACCCAGGCCTTACAGCTGCAAAATCAGGTGTTAAGCGCCATCAGCCATGGTGAGTCACTCAGTACTGTACTGACTATGCTGGCCAGGCAAGTGGAATTACTCCATCCCGGTATGCTGTGCTCTATTTTACTTTTGGATCAACAAGTTGAGCATTTAATACATGGCGCCGCGCCCTCGCTGCCGGCATTTTACACCGAGGCTCTTAATGGCACCCGTATTGGCTCTGCAGTGGGCAGTTGTGGTGCCGCCGCCTTTAGCGGTGAACTGGTTATTGTAGAAGATATTCATACTCACCCTAATTGGGCACCCTACCGCGCATTGGCTCAGCAGGCAGATTTACGCTGTTGCTGGTCTATGCCGTTTAAAAATGCTGAGGCAAAAGTGCTGGGCACCTTTGCCGTCTATCAGCGCGAGGTAGCCCGCCCCGATAAGAAGATCCTGCAACTGCTTACTCAGTACAGTAATCTGGCCGAACTGGCCGTATCGCGGCAAATATCGATTGCCCGTATTCAACAGCTGGCGTTTTATGACAGCCTAACCGGTTTGCCCAATCGCAGCTTATTTGAAGAGCGCCTGCAACAGGCGATGGCCGACAGCCGTCGTAATGGTAAATATTGTGCGCTGATGTTTCTTGATTTAGATAATTTTAAACCGGTCAATGATCGCTACGGCCATAAATATGGCGATGTACTGTTAAAAGAAGCCGCGCGCCGGCTAAAACACAGTGTGCGTGAAGTGGATACCGTAGTGCGTTTTGGTGGTGATGAATTTATTGTGTTACTAAAAGATATTGATAAAGACGATACCCGCAGTAAACAACATGCGCAGCAGGTTGGTAGCAAAATAGCTGAAACCTTAAATATTCCCTACCTGCTGGACGATAACGCCTTGTACCATCAATGTGGATGCAGCATAGGTATACTGCTGTTTCGTGGTGATGACTGCCATACTGACGAGTTGCTGCGCCGTGCCGATGCCGCCATGTATCAGGCAAAAAGCAGTCAGCAGCAATTATGCTGGGTAAGTCACTAGCCGCGAAAAACCTCTGACAACGTCTTACTACTTCTTAACTCAAGTTTCTACCGCTGAACTCATTTGCTCTTGACAGCCACCGCAGCCACTGTCAATACTGCTGAGCGAAAACAACCAAAGCCGTAACATCAGTTTAACGCTAAACATCACAACACCAACGATAAGAATATTATGAAAAAATCACTCGTTTTACTGGCTTTAGCCAGCAGTTTTGCCTGTGCCGACGAAGGCATGTGGATGCCACAACAGTTACCTCAAATTGCGCCACAACTCAGTGCCGCCGGTTTAGAGCTCGATGCCAATAATCTGACCAAGTTAACCGAGTTTCCTGCGGCGGCTATCGTCAGCCTTGGCGGCTGCTCGGCTGCCTTTGTTTCGCCAAAAGGCCTGGTCGCCACCAACCATCACTGTGTTTATAACAGCATTGCCCATAATTCCACCGCCGACAACAACCTGCTGGCCAATGGTTTTTTAGCAGCAACGCTGGCCGACGAAGTGCCTGCAGCGCCTGGCAGTCGCATCTTTGTGACCAAAGCGGTTGATAATGTTACCGCACAGATTATTGATGCCAACACCGCGAAATTAAGCGGCAAAAAACGATTGGATGCCATTGAAGCCAATCAAAAAGCTCTAGTTGCCCAATGCGAGCAGGATGCCGGTCATCGCTGCACCGTGGCCGCTTATTATGGCAGCCTGGAGTATTACCTAATCAAACAACTGGAAATTAAAGATGTACGCTTAGTACATGCTCCGGCTGAAGGTGTCGGCAAATTTGGTGGCGATACCGATAACTGGATGTGGCCGCGCCATACCGGCGATTACAGCTTTTTACGGGCTTATGTCAGCGCCGATGGCAAATCTGCCGATTACAGTGTGGATAACGTACCCTATCAGGCCGAGTTTCACCTGACGCTGGCCAAGCAAGGCGTGCAGGAAGGTGACTTTGTCATGGCATTAGGTTACCCGGGCCGCACTAACCGCCATCGCTTGCCCAGTGAAGTACTTGAAACCTTTGAGTGGAGCTACCCGGCGCTGGTGCAAAATGTCACTGAGATTGTCGATATTATTAATCAGCACACGGCTGATAACACCGATGCACAGTTAAAATATGCCAGCCGCTTAGCCGGTTTAAACAACGTGCTGAAAAACCGCAAGGGCATGCTTGAGAGCTTCGCCGGCAGTGACTTTTTAGCCCGTAAAACCGCTGAGCATCAGGCGTTAAGCCAATGGGTGAACAGCAATAGCAGCAATAAAAAAGCCTATGCTAAAGATTTGACGGCCATAGAAAAACTGCTACAGCAACAACAGCAACAAGCCCGTGCCGAGTACCTGCTAAACAATGCCACGCCACGCTTACTGGCCACCGCCCGCAGCCTGTATCGTTTAGCACAGGAAGGCACTAAGCCGGATGCCGAGCGTAAAGCCGGTTTTCAGCAGCGTGACATTCCACGCTATCAGGCCTTTGTCGCTGGCATGGAGCGTAACTTTGCTGCCCATGTCGAACAGGCCCTGGACTTACATCAACTGAGCAAGTACGCCGCCCTGCCGAAAAAGCAGCGTAATGCCGATTTTGATAAAGCGCTGGGCATTAAAGAGGGCATGTCGACCGCGCAATTAAGTACCTTATTGCAAACGCTGTACAGCAACACCACACTGTTGGATTTAGCGCAGCGCCAGGCTTTAGTCGCCGCCAGCCCGGCAGTGTTTGCGGCCAGCGAAGATCCCTTTGTTAAAGCGGCTGTGGCACTTTATGCCAGCGATTTAAAACGCGAAGCAGAGCGCGAAGAGCTGAACGGTAAAATTCAACAAGCCTATGCCAGCTATATGCGCGCCAAAATGGCCTTTATGCAAGCTCAGGGACAAGCAGTGTACCCTGATGCTAACAGCACCCTGCGCCTGACCTATGGCCATGTGAAAGGCCGTGCTCATGGCAACGAAGACGGTAACGCCTGGGCGCCCTTTACTACCTTGCGCGGCATAACCGCAAAAGCCACAGGCGAAGGTGAGTTTAATGCCCCGCAAAGCCAGCTGGACGCCATTAAAGCCGGTAACTATGGCCCTTATAAAGTTGATAGCTTAAAGTCAGTGCCAGTAAACTTTTTAGCAACCCTGGATATTACCGGCGGTAACTCTGGCTCAGCCGTGTTAAACAGCAAAGCCGAGTTGGTAGGCCTGGCCTTTGACGGTACCCTGGACTCGATTATTTCCGACTGGGATTTTAACCCGGACAATACCCGGGCCATTATGGTTGATCACCGTTTTATGTTGTGGCAAATGCAGCTGGATGGTGCGCAGAACCTGCTCACTGAGATGGGTGTTAACTAAGACGCTAAGGCGAGCAGAGGTTTACTCTAAGCCAACCGTTGCAGGCCAGGATGGCCGAATCGAGCCCCCAGGGATGGGTTCACGGCGTGTTGGCGTGAGTAAACCGGCGCGAGCTGCAATGCTTCAGCCAGTAGCAATATTGGCTTTTTTATTGTTTTGCCAGTAATTCCGCGGCCAAGCGCACAAAATCTGATGAGGTTAAAATACCCTTCAGCTTATTGTGTTCATCTACTACCGGCATACAGCCATGGCGGTTTTTCACAAAAAAACCGGCAACTTGCTGTAACGATTGATCCGCGGTAACCGCAGCAAAATCGGAGGCCATCATATCGGCGACCAACTGCTGTTTTTCTTTACGCTCCAGCGCAATGGCACCAAACTGCGCCATCAGCCCCATGACTTTGGCTATCATAATTTTTTGCGTCAACATGCCGACCAGCTCGCCGTTTTCATCTATTACCGGGATATGGCGAATGTTTTTTTCGCGCATTAAATCGTGCGCATCTTTAAGCGTGGACTTGCGGGTCACACACAGTGGATCGGCGGTCATTAACTGGGCAACGGTGCGAATAGTCATACAGGCTCCTTGTGTTAGTCCTATTAAGTTTAGTTAAAAACCACGCTCTCTGCTTAGTGCTGGATCAATAATCTGCCTGCTGCTCGTTACATTTTGCAACAGTTCAGTGGCACTAAAGCGCCGATTAGCACTTGCTGCAATTTTGAATCTGATTCATAATTCGCAACAATTTCAAAATTCGAGTGCGTTTCATGAGCAATTTCTGTAGCGGATGGCGGTTGTAATGGGCACCTCAGAACGAAAACAACGCGAACGGCAAGATCGGGAACAGCTGTTTTTAGATACGGCAGAGCAAATGATTGCTACTGACGGCATTATTGAGCTGCAAATGGCCAAACTGGCCAAGGCCTGTGATTATGCTACCGGCACCCTGTATCAGCATTTCACCTCCCGTGAAGATTTGCTGGTGGCACTGTCAGCCCGGCATAGTGCGCAGCATCTGCAGATGTTTCAGCAGATCATCGCGCTAGACGTAAATAGCCGTGACAAGATGTTTGCCATTAGTGTGGCCGAGCGCGATTTTCGTAAGCTCAACCCCATTCATGCCAAATTAACCCAGTATATTTTTACCGAAGCAGTCTGGGAGAACGCTTCGAGCGTAAGGCGAGAACAGGTATTGCAGTGCGGCCAGCCGATAGCGGCGCTGGTCAGCGGCATAGTGCAACAAGCCATAGACGAAGGGGCGCTGCCGGCACAAGGCTGCAGTGCCATGGAGCTGGCCATAGCACCCTGGGCACTATGCCAGGGCAGCCATACGCTGGAGCAAACCAGTGGCTTGCTTGAGGCCTTTTCAGTGCCACGACATGACATGCAACTGTACCGTCACATGCATATGCTACTCAATGGCATGGGCTGGCAACCGCTGGTGGATGTGGCAGATATGGCACAAATTAAAGCCAAAGCAAAACAGCTGAGCAATTTGTTGCAGCAAGTGAGCTAACAGTATTTTTTTGATTTTTATACTTTTTATCTGATGTTTAGCTGGGATAAAGTCCCATTGAAGGAGACACCATGTACAAACGCATGCTGGTAATGCTGATTGCCGCCACATTGTTTTTTGGCGCCATTTTTGGCTACAAGGCGGTGGGCAACCACTTTATGAATCAGTTTTTTGACACTATGCCGATGCCACCTGCCAGCATTACTGCCACTAAAGTCATTGCCGATCAGTGGCAGCCGTTTGTCAGTGCTATCGGGAGCTTTGCTGCGGTTAACAGCACAGAACTGACCACCGAAGCCAGTGGCATTATCAGCAGTATTCAGTTTGACAATGGCGCCATTATTAAACAAGGCCAGCTGATGCTGACCCTGGATGACAGTGTCGATCAAGCCGATTTGCAGCGCCTCGTCGCCGCTGAGCAACTAGCTAAGCTGGAGCAGCAGCGCTTTGAAGTGCTGTTTCGCGATAAAAGCATCTCTGAGCTGGAATTGCTGCGCCGTCAAAGTGAAGCCGCCCAAGCCAGTGCTGCAGTAAGCTCACAGCGCGCCCGTATCGCCCAGAAAACCATTGTCGCCCCCTTTGATGGCATCTCTGGTCTGCGTCAGGTGAGTTTGGGCCAGTTATTATCCGGTGGCACTGCGGTGGTAAGCCTGCAATCTTTAGATCCTATCTATTTAAACTTTACCCTGCCAGAGCAACAGCTGGCCAATATAAAGGTTGGCCAACGCCTGAACGTATCGGTAGATGCCTATGCCGATAAAGCCTTTAGCGGTGAAATTACCGCCATTGCGCCGGGCGTGCGCGAATCCAGCCGCAGTATTGAAGTACAGGCCACTTTTTCAAACCCAGAGCAACAATTGCGCCCGGGGATGTTTGCCCGGGTACAAATGGACACCGGCGAGCAGCAAAACGTGTTATTAGTGCCGCAAACCGCGATTCAGTTTAACCCCTATGGCAATTCAGTGTTTGTGATCCGCGAACAAGACGGCGAGCTCAGTGCCCATCAGCGCTTTGTGCGTACCGGCCAGACCCGTGGCGATTTAATTGCCATTGAGCAGGGGCTGGAACTGGGTGAGCAAATCGCCACCTCAGGCCTGTTAAAACTACGCAATGGTGCTGTAGTAAACATCAGCGACAATGGCCGCGCCCAGCCCAGTGCTGAGCAGCAGCCAACGCCAGCTAACCAGTAAGGAACACTTGTATGCGCTTTACTGATGTGTTTATCAAAAAACCGATTTTATCGGTGGTGGTCAGCCTGTTTATCCTGTTATTAGGCCTGCGCGCCATTATGGATATGAACGTGCGGCAGTTCCCGGAAATCCAGAATGCGGTAGTGACCGTTAGCACCGTCTATGTCGGCGCCGATGCCGATTTGATTCAGGGCTTTATTACCACGCCACTGGAGCGGGAAATTGCCTCTGCCGAAGGCATTGATTACTTGGTGTCAACCTCAGTGGCCGGAGTCAGTACCATTGAAGCCTACCTGCGACTGGACTATGAGCCGAATCAGGCGTTAACGCAAATTGCCGCCCAGGTGAATAAAATCCGCTCTGAGCTACCGCAAAATGCCCGCGATCCGGTCATTTCGCTGAAAGTCGGCCAAAGTGTCGCCGCCATGTACTTATCTTTTTACTCGGAAGTACTGGGCAATAATCAAATTACTGACTATCTGGTGCGGGTAATAGAGCCGCAACTGGCCACTATTCCAGGCGTGCAGCGCGCTGAAATTCTCGGTGCCCGTACCTTTGCCATGCGTATCTGGCTCGATCCGGTAAAAATGGCTGCCTTTGGCATTACCGGCTCAGACGTCAGCACTGCGCTGCGCAGCAATAATGTGTTAGCGGCACTGGGCCGCACTAAAGGCCAGATGGTAGCGGTAGATTTAAATGCCGCCACCGATTTGCGCAGTGTCGAAGAGTTCCAGCAGTTAGTGATTAGCAGTGACAATAAAAGTGTGGTGCGCTTAAGCGATGTCGCCACTGTCGAGCTGGGCGCGGAAAGCTACGAAAGCTCAGTCAGCTTTAACGGTCTGGCAGCCACCTTTATGGGTATAGAGATTTCACCCGATGCCAATGCGCTGGATGTGATAGCCGAGGTACGCCGGGTATGGCAGCGCGATATTATTCCGCAGCTGCCAGAAGGCCTGGATGCCGATATTCCTTACGATTCTACCGAATATATCGAAAACGCCATCGATGAAGTGGTCATTTCCATCGTACTGGCGCTGATTATCGTGGTGTTGGTGATCTATGCGTTTTTAGGCTCGCTGCGCAGTGTGATTATTCCGGCGGTGGCAATACCGGTGTCATTAATTGGTACCTTCTTTTTAATGTGGTTAATGGGCTTTTCCATCAACCTTCTGACGCTGCTGGCCATGGTACTGGCCATAGGTATCGTAGTGGATGACGCCATCATTATGCTGGAGAACATTCACCGCTTTATTGAACAAGGCAAATCCCGCACTGAAGCGGCTATTTTAGGTGCCCGGCAGCTGGCCTGGCCGATAATTACTATGTCGACCACCTTAGTCGCGGTGTTTTTGCCTATCGGCTTTGTTGGCGGCTTAACCGGTGTGCTCTTTGTCGAATTTGCCTTTACGCTGGCCGCCTCAGTGGTGTTATCAGGTGTGGTGGCGCTGACATTATCACCGATGATGTGTGCTTATATTTTAAAGCCGCATCAGGCTGATGATCAGCACGAAAAATCGCTGGAAGCCTGGCTAGACAGGCAATTTGAACGTTTACGCCGTGGCTATCAGCGGCAGTTACATGGTGCGCTTAATGCGCTGCCGGTAGTGCTGACCTTTGGTGCTATAGTGCTGGTGTCCTGCTACTTTTTGTTTGTCACCAGCCCGTCTGAGCTGGAGCCAGCAGAAGATCAGGGTTTTGTGTTCTCTATTCTGGAAGCCGACAGTTACGCCACGCTGGATTATCTGGAGCGCAATACCAAAGAGCTCAACCGCTTAACTGATGAAGCGCCTGAGATTAAAAACATCTTTATCATTAATGGCACCGGCAGTACTAATAACGCCATCGCCGGTTTTGTGTTAGCGCCCTGGGATCAGCGCAAACGCACCACGTCACAGGTACTGGAGCAGAAT
>NZ_DAINOE010000022.1:31975-44026 GCF_036735525.1 Arsukibacterium sp.
CCGACACCGAGCGTTCAGGCGCCTGGGATCAGCGCAGCCGCAATACCGCTCAGGTGCTGGAGCAAAATATTCAACCCTTTATGGCCGACTTACCGGGCCTGAACAGCTTTGCCTTAGCACCGCCGTCCCTGCCCTCGCCGGGCGGTGGCCCGCCGGTGGAGTTTATTGTTGGTTCTACCCAGTCATTTGAAGCCTTGCAGGAAGTGGTGCAACAAATACTAGGCAGAGCAATGGCATCAGGCCGCTTTATCTTTGTCGATAGTGATTTAAAGATTAACCGGCCGCGGCAAACCGTGCAGGTCGATCGCGACAAAGCGGCATTAATGGGCGTGTCTATGCAGCAAATTGCCGCCGATTTAGGCAGTTTACTGGCCGGTGCCGATGCCGGACGCTTTGCGCTGGATAACCGCTCTTATCGGGTGATCCCGCAAGTAGAGCGGGCGGAGCGCTTAAACCCGGAGCAGTTAAAACAATATTACACCCGCAACAACGCTGGTGAGCTAGTGCCGTTATCGGCACTGGTAACCTTAACCGAGTCGGTGCAACCGCAGGCACTACGGGGTTTTCAGCAATTAAATGCAGTGAAAATCTCGGGTGTCCCCCGCCCTGGTGTACCCTTGGGTGAAGCACTGGCAGTGCTGGATACTATTGCTGCTGAGGTGTTGCCAGCCGGTTTTAGCGTCGACTATGCCGGGCAATCACGGCAATACAAAGCAGAAGGCCAGCAACTGGTAGTGACCTTTTTCTTTGCGCTCATCGTCATTTTCCTGATTTTGGCGGCGCAGTTTGAGTCATTCAAAAATGCCATCATCATCATGGTGACGGTACCGATGAGTGTCTGTGGTGCCTTAATCTTTACCAGCTTAGGCTTTACCAGTATTAATATTTATACCCAGGTGGGCTTACTGACCTTAGTGGGATTAATAGCTAAGCACGGTATTTTGATTGTGGAATTTGCCAACCAGCTGCAGCAGGAAGGAAAAACCAAGCGGGATGCGATAGAAGAAGCCACCAGCCTGCGGCTGCGGCCGATTTTAATGACCACCGCCGCCACAGTGTTAGCGATGATCCCGCTGCTGATTGCCACCGGTGCAGGCGCTGGCTCGCGCTATGCCATGGGGTTAGTGATTGCCAGCGGCATGACCATAGGCACCTTGTTTACGCTGTATGTGGTGCCGGCCATGTACCTGCTGCTGGCCCGCGACTACCAGCTGCAACCTGAGCAGCAGCCTGAGCCCAGCCTCAGCTAGCGCAAAGGCTAAAAACAGTAATGACAGAGCCCGGATTTAATCCGGGCTTTTTTATGGCTTTTGTTGCGAACGGGTACTTAACGTACTCCCCAAAGAGGCGGCAATCACTAAGGCGATAGCTAGCCATTGGCTGACACTCAATAGCTCAGATAAAATCAGCAAGCCAGCCACCGCCGCTATGGCAGGCTCCATACTCATCAGTACGCTAAAACTCTGTGCCGGCAGCCGTTTTAACGCCACCATTTCCAGTGAATAAGGCAAAGCACTGGATAATACCGCCACGGCGATACCCAGCGGCAGCACCTGCCAACTGAGCAAATCCCAGCCGGCGGTATAAACACCAAGCGGCACCAGATAACAAGCAGCCACCGTCATGCCCAGGGCGACAGTGGCGCCGCCCGAGGTCAGGTTGCCGGCACGTTGGCCAAATAAAATATAACCGGCCCAGCAAGCCCCGGCGGCCAGTGCCAGCGCCACACCAACAGGGTCCAGTGCATCTACACCACGCATATCCGGTAACAGCAGTAAAATGCCGCCAAGTGCCAGCACTACCCAAACTAAGTCGGTTTTACGCCTTGAGGAGAGCAGCGCCACCGCTAAGGGCCCGGTAAATTCCAGCGCCACGCCAATACCCAGCGGTATGCGCTCAATCGCCATATAAAACAAGATATTCATGCCACCCAGGCAGCCACCGTAAATAATCACGGCACGCCAATTGCGACCTCGGGGTAACTGCCGCCAGGGCCTGAATACCAGCCATAGCATCAAGGCCGAAAAGCCCACCCGCAGGGCAGTGGTGCCGGTGGGGCCAATTAATGGAAACAATTGTTTGGCAATAGAGGCGCCGGTCTGGATGGTCACCATGGCGAGCAGCACACTTAACACCGCCAACAGCACTGTCTTGTTCAGTGTCATCGTTCAGACTCTGGGCAAAAAAAGGAACACTAGTTTACTGCAGTCTGTAGCCAGCTGTCACGGCTCTGTTGGGCGCTGCTTTGCACTGCTTTGTCGCATTTTGCCTTATTGTTGCGCAAAGTCGGGCGCGCTGGCCTTAGCTTCGTCTTGCAACTGTCAGCAAAATGTCAAAGCAGCGTAATGCTTTAGCGGCATATTGCTTACTCTGGCACGCTTGCTGCTTGCTAGTTGTTACTAGTAGCTTGTTGCTTAAGAAGACTAACCCGGCCTTTTCTTTTTCCCGGTTTTTCACATTTTTCAGATTGTTCGGAGGTTGTTATGCACCAGAAGATGCCACATGCCAGTACCGCCAGTCACAGCAGGCAACCGTCTTTACGCCAGCATCCGCTGCGCGATCTATTGGATCGCGAATTACGGCAAGGGACTTTTGGTACACTAAGCCTGCCCTGTCGCTTGTGCCATTTTACCCTTACTGTGGCCAGTAGCTCACGCCAGCAAGAGCAGCGGCTGTTACAGCAACTGGCCGAACAGCAAGGCAGCCTGCTCAGTGACAGTGCCAATGAGCTGAACTTATCGCTGTTTGGCAGTAGCTTGCGTTGGGAGCGCCATGGCGAGTTCTCCAGCTATACCTTTATTATGCCCGGCGCCAGCCAGCCCTGGTTTGACGATCCACTGGCGTTTTTGCCCAGTCGCCACTGGTTTGATGATTTACCAGGCCAGGTATTTCGCATCAGTCAGTTAACCATTATTGCTGCGACAGAGCTTAAAGACAGCGACCAGCTTAGTCAGTTGTTTCATCAGGAAAATTGCATCAGCAGTATGTTGGCACAAGGCAAAGCACAAATCTGGACGGATTTTCAAAAGCACGCCGAGGGCTCCGGCCGTATGTTGCTGGTCGATCATGGTTTAAGCCCGGCCAGGTTAAGCCGGCTGGTACAGCAATTATTTGATTTGGGTGATTACCGCAAATTGTCGTTACTCGGCTGGCCACTGGCCCGCCAGGCGCTCAGCCAATTGCATCAGCTGGAACAGCAATTATCGGCATTAACGCACCGTATCGGCCAGCACAGCATGCGCGATGAATCGCAACTGGACGATATAATGCAGCTGGCCACCCAAACCGAGCAGTTAATTGCCGAAAACAGCACCCGCCTTCAAGCCAGCGTTGCCTATTATCAGCTAACGCTGGATAGATTACGCAGCTTGCAGGAAACCGAGTCTGAGGGCTTATTATCGTTACAGGATTTTACCGAGCGCCGCTTAACGCCGGCCTTTCGAACCTGCAGTGCGGTGCTTAACAGGCAAAGTGAGTTATCTAACCGGCTAGGCCGCGCCACAGAATTGTTGCGCACCCGGATAAACCTAAAACTGGAGCAGCAAAATCAGCAACTGCTGCGCTCTATGGAGCAAAAAGCCCGGCTGCAACTTAAAATGCAGCAAATGGTTGAGGGGTTATCCTTTGTCGCCATTAGTTATTATGCGCTGCAACTGGCCGACAAAGGCTTACAGGCACTGCAATACTGGCTACCCGGGCTCTCGCTGCAATTTTGGCAGAGCCTCAGCTTACCAGTAGTGTTAGTGGCCGTGGCGCTGTTGCTGTTTCAGGCAAGTCGCCGCCTCAAATCACACTAACACTCGAGCTTGGGGTCATAACACTCGAGCTTGGGGTCAGGCCTTGCATTTTGCAATTGTTAACAATTGCAAAATGCAAGGCCTGACCCCAAAGGATACTAAAACAAAGCAGAAAATTTCTGCTGCAAGGCAGGCTTTAATGCAAAGGTAATTAGCTTGCCAGCTTGTTCTAAATAGGCTTTTTGCTGCTCTGTCCACACCATCACTTCACCGACATTTTCACAGCAAAACACTCCGACTAGCTGGCCGCCATATCTGATCCCTACATCCAATAAAGAGTAAATATCATTAGGTTCGAAATAAGCCTCTGTAAAACAACTGGTAGCGCTATGCTCCATTGCATAAGCAGCATCTATACCACCATCATTTCGCATGGCTTCAAAATAAGGCGAAAAATCGTCTTCGTGTAAGGCAATTCCCTGATAATGTGAGTTTGAATTCCGGTCGTAAAGGTCGACAGCAACAATCTCATTAAGCAGGCTATCAGAATACAGCCATAAACTCGCCCTACTACAGCCCAGGGCTGCAGTGATTGTTTCTGTCAGCTTTTGATAAAAAGCGTCTTCAGAAATTTGCTGATCTTTGAACGCTTTAATAAGTAATAACAAGGGGGTTTGATCAAACATTCTTTACTCCGGTTTGAGACGTTGATAATCACTATTCAAACTTATCACCAAATAATGCAATTGCAACTACAATGAAGCGAACTTAAGTAGCTAACTCAACTTGAGTTTATAGGCGCTAAATGCTTTACTTGCCGATCTGAACCTTTGCTTGGTGCTGCTTTGAATGATGTTACACACTGCCGGTATCGCGACCATGTTGCTGTTTTTTGCCTTGCTTGCACAAGCCGAAACGGAAGCTGACAAACCCCAGCGCCGTCTGTCGCCAGGTCAGAGCAACGCGCCTGCCGCTGTGATGCCAAGGCCGACTACCGCCGGTAGTGTGGCAGTGTATAAATCCGCTACCGCCAATGGCACCACCCTGTTTTCAGACCGGCCACCACGTGAGCAACCCTTTGAAATATTGCGCTTTGACTGCTTCGCCTGCGATCCACACTCAGTGGTTGACTGGCACAAAACGCCCTTATATTTGCGGCCCTTTAACCGGCTGATTGACCAGCTGGCGGCAGAGTACAAGCTGGAACCTGCCCTGCTCAGAGCCGTCATCCATGCCGAATCGTCATTCCGGCCACAAGTGGTGTCTGCCAAAGGAGCTGCAGGTTTAATGCAACTGATGCCCGATACGGCGCGAATGCTGGGAGTGACCGATGTGATGGTGCCTGAGCAAAACATCCGCGCTGGCACTAAGTACCTGGCACAATTATTAGCTCAATATGATGGCGATTTACGGCTGGCGCTGGCGGCCTATAATGCTGGTCCTGGCAGTGTAAGGCGACACAATGGCATGCCGCCGTTTCCTGAAACCCGGCTTTATGTGCAGCGGGTATTAATATTACACCAACGCTATAAACAGGCGTTAAGTTAACCCTTTACAATGCACGTACTCAGGCGGAGCTTTTGGGCGTGGGATTCAGCGCAGCCCGTAAAATATCTTTCCAGGACACTAAGCCCAGCAGATGCTTTTCCGGATTAACCACTGGCAAACAACTGATGTTGTGCTGCAGTAGCAAGGCCGCCGCTTGTTTGACTGAGCAGTTTTCCAATACACTAATCACCGGGCTGACCATTACCTGATGCACTTTGCGGGTGCGTAAAAATAAACTGATGGCAGGATCGGTCGCTGAGTCCATTACCGGACTCAGCTCTTTAAAATAGTCTTTCACCGACACTATACCAATAATGCGCTGGCTACTATCCACCACCGGCACATGCTGAAACCTGGCTTTACCAAAAATCTCACGCAGTGATGCCAGACTGGCATCCGCCTGGGTCGTCACTAGGCGGTTTTTTGGGGTCATAATAGCAGCTACCGGCATCGAAACCTCAGTGTAAACAATCAGGATAAATGGTTTAGTTTCTGTTAGTTAAGGCTATATTGGCTTAGTCTTCTTCTTTTTCAAAGCCCTGCAGCGTAACACCAGATAAAAAGCCCGAGCCTTTGGTCTCGTTATTACGCAACTTGATCATTAAGCGTAAATCGTTTGGAGAATCGGCATGGTGCAGCGCATCGGCATAGCTTATCTGGTTGCGCTGATACATATCATACAACGCCTGATCGAAGGTTTGCATGCCCAGCTCGCGCGACTTGGTCATCACCGATTTAATCTCGCCAATTTCGCCCTTAGCAATCAAATCAGATACTAAAGGTGAATTCAGCAATACTTCAATAGCTGCTACCCTACTTTGGCCATTAGCGGTAGGGATTAATTGTTGCGCCACTATAGCACGTAAATTTAATGATAAATCGAACAGTAACTTATCATGCATCTCTTTTGGAACCAGGTGCATAATGCGATCTATGGCCTGGTTGGCATTGTTCGCGTGCAAGGTCGCTATACACAAATGGCCGGTTTCGGCAAAAGACAACGCGTACTCCATGGTGTCCTGCGAACGGATTTCACCAATCAAAATGACATCTGGCGCCTGGCGCAGTGAGCTTTTCAGTGCCGCTTCAAAAGACTCAGTGTCAATACCCACTTCGCGCTGCGTCACCAGACACTTCTCGTGCTCATGCACAAATTCAATAGGATCTTCAATGGTCAGGATATGACCTTTGGAATTTTTATTGCGATAACCGAGCAAGGCCGCTAAAGACGTCGACTTACCGGTACCGGTTCCACCAACAAATAATACCAGGCCACGTTTGGACATAATGATGTCTTTCATGATCGGCGGCAGGCCTAAATCATCAGCATTGGGGATAGTGGTAACAATCCGACGTACCACCATGCCGGCTTGATCGCGCTGCCAAAAAGCGGAGATCCGAAAACGGCCCTGATCAGTGGCCAGCGCAAAGTTGCATTCTTTTTGGGTATTAAATTGGTGCTGTTGCTTTTCGTTCATCGCCGCCAACACTAACGCCAGCGACATCGCATCAGTCAGTGGCTGCTCACCGATGGGCGTCATTTCACCATTAATTTTGGCCGCCACCGGCATGCCTGCCGTAACAAACATATCTGATGCCTGTACCGACACCATTTTTGCCAGATAATCATGTAGTTGCATATAAAGCCTTAGATCCTAAAAGTGTTTTTATCTTGCGCTTTACTGGCCGCATCTTTTTGCGATACCAGACCGCGATTGACCAGATTTACCAGACACTGATCCATGGTTTGCATGCCATGTGAGGCGCCGGTTTGGATCACTGAATACATCTGCGCAATTTTATCTTCACGAATAAGGTTACGAATGGCCGGTACCCCAACCATGATTTCATGGGCAGCAATACGGCCGCCACCGATTTTCTTTAACAGGGTTTGCGAAATAACGGCACGCAATGACTCTGACAACATTGAACGCACCATGTCTTTTTCTTCACCCGGAAAGACGTCAATGATCCGGTCGATGGTTTTCGGCGCTGAAGTAGTATGCAAGGTGCCAAACACCAGATGACCGGTTTCAGCGGCAGTCATCGCCAGACGAATGGTTTCTAAATCCCGTAATTCACCCACCAGTATTACATCCGGATCTTCGCGCAGGGCCGAGCGCAATGCATTACTAAAACTATGAGTATCGCGATGAACTTCGCGCTGGTTTACCAGGCAAAGTTTATTGTTGTGCACAAATTCGATCGGATCTTCAATGGTTAAGATATGGTCATGCCGGGTCATATTGATGTAATCAACCATGGCGGCCAGCGTGGTACTCTTACCCGAACCGGTTGGCCCTGTCACCAATACCAAACCACGCGGGTTTTCAGAAATGGTTTTAAAAATGTCCGGCGCACCCAGATCGTCCAGCGTTAACACTTCGCTGGGGATAGTACGAAACACTGCTGCCGCACCGCGGTTTTGCACAAAGGCATTAACCCGGAAACGAGCCAGATTCGGAACTTCAAAAGAAAAATCCGATTCGAGATGTTCTTCGTATTCTTTACGTTGCCTATCAGTCATAATTTCGTACACTAAGCTATGTACTTCTTTATGCGTCAGCGGTGGGATATTGAGTTTACGAACGTCGCCATCCACCCGAATCAACGGCGGCACACCGGCAGAAAGGTGTAAATCTGATGCCTTATGCTCAACACTAAAGGCTAATAATTCGGTAATATCCATGACAACCTATACTCCACTATGTCAACTATTATGAATAACATAGCAGATCAACTGGCCCTCGCCTATCACAACCTGACAGAAAAATGCCAAATGCTACAACGGGCACAGCCACCGCTACTGCTGGCTGTCAGCAAAACCAAGCCAGTTTCAGCTATGCTCGAGGCTTATCAGGCTGGGCAGCGGCATTTTGCTGAAAACTATCCGCAAGAATTGGCCGATAAAGCCTTGCAGTTGGCAGATTGTAAAGCACTGATCTGGCACTTTATCGGGCCACTGCAATCCAATAAAACCAAGCTTATTGCCAACACGGCCAGCTGGGTGCACAGCTTGGACCGTTTAAAAATTGCCGAGCGCTTATCCAGCCAGCGCAGTACTGAGTTAGCCCCGTTAAAGGTCTTGTTGCAAATTAACATCAGCCAGGAAACCAGCAAAGCCGGTATAGCGCCCACTGAGCTTCTGGAATTAGCCGATGCCGTCGCTGCCTTGCCAAATCTTCAACTAAAGGGCCTGATGGCGATTCCGGCGCCAGGCGACAGTGAACGAGCCTTTGCCGCTATGCAACACTTATCAGTTGAGTTGCAAACTCGCTATCCGCATGCTGATCAGTTATCGATGGGCATGTCAGATGACTGGCCCTTAGCTCTGCGATATGGCGCAACTATGATAAGATTAGGTACCGCAATTTTTGGTGCAAGGACTTATGCAACAAATGAATGATAATACCGTAGCCTTTATTGGCGCTGGCAATATGGCGCGCTGTGTCATTGCCGCCATGGTTAAAGCCGGCTATCCGGCACAACATATTATTGCTGCTAATCGCAGCCAACCTATGTTAACGGCTTTAGCCGACGATTACGGCATCCGCACTACGCTGAACAATATTGAGGCGGTAGAGCAGGCGGATGTGATAGTGCTGGCGGTAAAACCGCAAATGATGCAGCAAGTGTCTGAGGCCTTAGTGGCTGGCGCCCCTGAAATAGCAGATAAGCTGTTTGTTACGCTGGCCGCCGGTATTGAAGTGAGCCGCTATCAGCAATGGCTTGGCAAGATCCGCATAGTTCGCGCTATGCCTAATACCCCGGCGTTACTGGCCCAAGGCGTCACCGGTTTATTTGCCAGTGGCTGCTCTAACTATGAGTGCGCCTTTGTCGATCATATGTTTAGCGGCACCGGCATGACAGTGTGGCTGCAGCAGGAAGAACAAATTAATCATATTATCGCTGTGACCGGCAGTGCCCCGGCCTACTTTTTTTACTTTATGCAAGCTATGCAACAGGTGGCTGAGCAACTGGGTTTTGAGCCAGAGCAGGCAAAAGCCATGGTGGCGAAAACCGCGTTGGGCGCCGCCAGTATGGCATTGCAAGGTGAACACAGCTTTGCAGAGCTGCGTGCTCAGGTAACCTCTAAAGGCGGCACCACGCACGAAGCCGTCACGACCTTTGAACGGCTAGGCCTTGAAAAAATGGTGGCAGACGCCATGTATGCCGCCATAGCCCGGGCACAAGATATGGCTAAAACTTTCTGATCACTGTGGAGACACCTTAATGCACGCTATGCAATTTTTAATCGCCACCCTGTTTAATTTATTTTTGATGGTGGTTTTGCTGCGCTTCTGGCTGCAATTAGCCCGTGCCGATTTTTATAACCCACTAAGCCAGTTTGTGGTGAAGGCAACCAACCCGCTGGTGTTGCCGCTGCGCCGGGTGATCCCCAGCCTGGGCATGCTGGATACCGCTACCCTGTTGTTGGCTTATCTGGTGGCTACTCTTAAATATGTAGTATTGTATTTGCTATTTGTCGGCAGTATATCCCTGCCCGTCACGCTACTTATTGGTTTGTTGTCACTCATTAAAGAAGCCGGCTTTTTAGTTTTCTGGGTGCTGATTTTACGCGCTTTGTTAAGCTGGTTTAGTCAGGGCCGTAATCCGGTAGAGCATGTTGTGCATCAGCTGACCGAACCGTTGTTAAAGCCAATACGCCGTATTTTACCGCCGATGGGCGGGCTGGATTTATCAATACTGGTGGTCATCATTGCGTTGCAGTTTGTGTATTTCTTATTTGGCGACCTGTTTCGCGGCATTTGATTGCCACAGGTTAAAGTGTCGCGCTGTTAGGTATCATGCCAGCAGGCGTCATGTGCAGCAGCTATTATTTTGAGGAACAACATCATGTTAAAATCATTGTCCTGGCTCAGCCTTATAGCCTTCTTACTAGTCGCACCGGCACATGCTGAGCAAAAAAAACAATTAGGTGATTGGGATATTCACTACATCGCTTTTAATTCTACTTTTTTAACGCCCGACATTGCCCGCAGCTACAATTTAAGCCGCAGCGGCAAACAGGCTGTTATTAATATTTCGGTTCTGGACAAAAACACTCAGCAAGCGCAAGCGGTCAACATTGGTGGTATTGCCCGTAACTTACTGGGCCAGCAGCGACCGTTAACCTTTAGCGAGATTAAAGACGGCGATGCCATTTACTATATTGCGGTGTTGCCTTTTAGCAATGAAGACTTTTTTCGCTTTAGTCTGGATATAGTGCAAGGCAACAAACGCCAGCAGCTAAATTTTGAACAAACCTTTTATACTGAATAAGGATACTAATGCCAAGCCCAAGCGCCCAGGCTGAATTAGCCGGCAATCACACCCTGGTTTTAGCCAGTGGTAACAAAGGCAAGGTGGCAGAGCTCAGTGCCATGCTGGCCGAGCTGCAGTTAAGCGTAGTGCCACAAACTGAGCTATTAGTAAATGATATTGAAGAAACTGGCCTGAGTTTTGTTGAAAACGCCATCTTAAAAGCCCGAAATGCGGCTATTGTTACCGGTTTGCCAGCGCTGGCCGATGACTCAGGCCTGGCGGTAGATGCGCTTAAGGGCGCACCGGGTATTTATTCGGCGCGCTTTGCCGGGGAAGCCGCCAGTGATCAGGATAATATTGATAAACTGCTGCAACAGCTGCAGACAGTTCCAGAAGGCCAGCGTCAGGCGCAGTTTCATTGCGTACTGGTGTATATGCGCCATGCTGCCGATCCCACGCCATTGATTTGCCACGGCATCTGGCCGGGCACGATTGCCCTTGAGTCCAGCGGAAACGGTGGTTTTGGCTATGATCCGGTGTTTATACCCGATGGCCTTAACGTTAGTGCAGCCTGCCTGGATAAAGCGCAAAAAGCCGCCATCAGCCACCGCGGTCAGGCGCTGCGCCAGCTGTTAGCACTTCTGCAAGCGCAGCAAACGGCGCAATTAACAGTGCAACAAACCGCACAAGTAAAAGCGCAGGCTTGAGGGTGGCCGCGTGAGCTTACAACTGCCGCCATTAGCGCTGTATATCCATATTCCCTGGTGTATTGAAAAGTGCCCCTACTGCGACTTTAACTCGCACGCAGTAAAACAAGGTATTCCGGAGCAGGAATACATTGCTCATTTACTGGCCGATTTACAGCAAGACTTAGCGCTGGTCGCCGGGCGCAGTTTAAGCAGTATTTTTATTGGCGGAGGCACGCCAAGCGTGTTTTCTGCCAAGGGCATAGCGCAGATTTTACAGGGCGTAAAACAGCGCCTGCCATGTGAGCCACACCTAGAAGTAACGATGGAGGCTAACCCCGGCACTATAGAGGCAGAACGCTTTGCCGGCTATGTCGCTGCTGGGGTAAACCGTTTTTCGATTGGTGTGCAAAGCTTTCAAGCGGCACAACTAAAAGCCCTGGGCCGCATTCACAACAGTGACGAAGCCATTAGGGCCGCGAAACTGGCGGCCAGCCTGCTACAAGGGCCAAGACTGTTAGTCGATGGCGACACCCGCGGCTTAAACAGCTTTAATCTGGATCTGATGCATGGCCTGCCACAACAAGATTTAGCCGGTGCCCTGGCAGATTTACAGCAAGCAATAGACCTGACGCCACCGCATTTATCCTGGTATCAGTTAACCATAGAGCCCAATACGGCCTTTGCCTCGCGCCCGCCGCAACTGCCAGCCGATGATACGCTGTGGGATATTCAGCAGCAGGGGCTGGCGCTGTTACAACAGCACGGTTATCAGCAATATGAGATATCGGCTTATGCCAAAAGCGGCCAGCAAT
>NZ_DAINOE010000023.1:0-43549 GCF_036735525.1 Arsukibacterium sp.
CATCATAATCCCGGAAGTAGTTATACCAGCTTTGCTTTTCGGCATCCCAGTATTGGCCTGGGAATCCTATGTTAAAGTCACCAATCGACGTAGTTAGCACACTATGGTCAAACGCCTCCAGCCTGGCCCGCCATACTACCGCTTTACTGGCGTTGGTAATCACTTCCGGCCGGCCTAAGTGGTCGTTATGCACATAGTACAACTGGTTATTTAAAATATAACCAACAATTTGCCCCTGAAAGTAAATATATTGCTTATTGGTGCCCTCAGCCAGCAGCTGGCCTTGTGGGCTGTAAACAAACCGGGTGATATTACTACCGTCTTTATTTCCACCTTGAGCAGTTTTTTAAATCTACATTTGGTGCAGCTAATTCAAGGCCGCAATCACGTGTTCAGGATCTCGCTCTATCGCTCGCAGCAAGGCTTTTGCCGGGCCGGTCGGTTCACGTCTGCCTTGCTCCCAATTACGAAGGGTGCCCAGTTGCACATCAATCAAACTGGCAAAAGCGGCTTGGGTTAGTTTGGTTTTTTGACGAATTTCTTTCACTTTAACGGCTGCCACAAAGCTTTCCCGGCTGGGCTGACGCTCACCGCGAATAATCTCGCCCATTTCATCAACACTGGCTAGCAGCTGATCAAACAGTTCATCTTTCATTGTTCCACCTCTTTACTGCGTCAACTAATGCTTTGAGTTGCTGATCGGTTAAATCGTCTTGCTCGTTTTTAGGGTAAATCAGCAACAAACGAATATGACTATCTGGTTGTACATAATAATAAATCACCCTAACACCACCGCTTTTACCATGACTTTTCAGGCCCCAGCGGACTTTTCGTAAGCCACCGCTACCCTTGATCACTTTGCCGGCTTCAGGTGCATTAGCGAGAAATTGCTGAAACTCCCGATATTCATCATCATTCATCAGGGCGGTCAGTAATTTGGTAAAAATAGTAGTTTCAATAAATAACACTAGCACCTCACTACGCCATTGGCGTATTAAAGTATACCGCATTTAACGGACAATTTAACAACTGAGTATATTTATATTCTGGCAATATGCACCAAATGAAAACCCGTTAGTTTATTTGGGCCAGACCATTGATCCCCCCTGTTATCTCCCTTAGACTTCTGTAGATCTATTTGCCAGCAATTCGCCTGGTGGTTTGCCGGAGAGCTTGCCTTGAAACCCTTACCCCAACTGGATTTACGTAACAAAGTCAGCGCTGAAGAATGGCAATTACGGCTGGATTTAGCGGCCTGCTACCGGCTGGTAGAGCACCATCGCTGGGGGGATTTAATTTATACCCATTTATCTGCCAGACTGCCGGGCACTCACCATTATTTAGTCAATGCCTTTGGCCTGACCTTTGACGAAGTCACCGCTTCTAACCTGGTAAAGGTCGATTTACACGGCAATATTCTGGATGACACCCCCTTTAGCATTAACCCGGCTGGTTTTACTATTCATAGCGCCATTCATGAAGTGCGGCCCGATGCGCATTGTGTGATCCACCTGCATACCAAAGAGACCATCGCCGTGGCCACACAGCAGCAAGGTTTATTGCCGCTTAGTCAGTATTCGCTGTTCTCGCTCTCCTCGCTGGCCTATCATCAATACGAGGGATTAGCAGTGAATCTGGATGAAAAAGCCCGCTTACAGGCCGATTTAGGCCACAATAACCATATGTTGCTGGTCAACCACGGCGGTTTAACCTTAGGGCCGACCGTGGGTGATGCCTTTATGCGTTTTTATGATTTACAGCGCGCCTGCGAGATCCAACTGGCGCTGCAGGCCAGCGGCCAGCCACTGATCCCGGTGGCGCCATCTATTGTGGAAAACATTAGTCAGCAAGCCAAAGTCGTGCATAGTGGCAGCACCGGCGGTCAGTTAGCCTGGCCGGCCATGCTGCGTAAAGCCTACCGGCTTGATCCCGGTTTTGCTCAGTAGCCCCCGCTCACCTAACAGGAGTTAGCATGAAAGTTACCCGCGTAGAAGTCTTTGATATTTTTTGCCCCGAGCGCCCGGCCTGGACCCCGGTATTTGTGCGTATTCATACCGATGAGGGTATCAGTGGGGTTGGTGAAGCCGGCCTCGCTTACGATCTAGGCCACAGTGCCGCTGCCGCCATGATTAAAGAAATGGCCGAAGCCTTTTTAATTGGCCATGATCCTTTTCAAACCGAAAAGCTCTGGTCACGCATGCTGCGCGAAAGCTTCTGGGGCTTAGGTGGCGGACCGGTGATTTATGCGGCAATGAGCGCCATTGATACCGCCTTGTGGGACATTAAAGGCAAAGCCCTTGGCGTGCCGGTATATCAACTGTTAGGCGGTAAAGTAAACGCCAAACTGCGCACCTATGCCTCGCAACTGCAATTTGATTGGGGCCCGGAATTTAAAGCCCTGGTGCAGCCAGAGCAGTACGGCGAAGCCGCGTTAAAAGCCATAGCCGAGGGCTATGATGCGGTTAAAGTTGACCCCATCATGTACGATAAAGCCGGCAACACCTATTATGATCGCACCAATATTATTAGCCGGGCTGAAATGAAGCTATACCGGGCACGGATGCAGGCTATTCGTGATGCGGTGGGCGATGAAGTCGATATTATTTTTGAATGCCACAGCCTGCCAGGCGCCACCAGTGCCATTCAAATTGCCGAGATTGCCGAAGAATTTGACTGCATGTTCTACGAAGAGCCGGTGAACTACCTTAACCATTCGCTGCACGCTAAAGTGGCGCGTAAAGTGCGGGTACCGCTGGCCGGTGGCGAGCGTTTATATAACCGCTGGGCGTTTAAACCTTACTTTGAAGATCAGAGCATAGATGTGCTGCAACCCGATATCGGCTTGTGTGGCGGTTTTACCGAAACCAAAAAAGTCTGTGACTATGCCGATATTTTCGATATCCGCGTGCAAGCTCACGTCTGTGGTGGCCCGGTCGCCACGGCGGCCTCGCTGCATTTAGAAACCGCTATTCCTAACTTTTTAATTCATGAGCACCATACTTATGCCATTAAAAAGTGGAACCGCGAGCTGTGTCTGCAGGATCCGCAACCGAAAAACGGCTTTTTTGAAGTCTCCGAAACGCCGGGTATTGGTATTGAGCTAAATGACGAGATAGTGATGCGCTCACAGCGTGTCGAAATTAAATAAGGAGCACAGCATGACTGACGCCCTGATCCAACATCACGCTGAGCAACAGCGCTTTGTACTTAAACTGGACGGGGCCGAAGCCTTGCTGGATTACCAGTTAAGCGGTAACTGCATTAATTTTCATCATACCTTTGTCCCCATGGCGTTTCGTGGCAAAGGCCTGGCTGAACAACTGGTACGCCACGGCCTGGCCTGGGCGAATGCCCAGCACTATCAGCTGACGGCCAGTTGCAGCTATGTGCAGAAGTTTTTAAGCTAGATGGCAAAGCCGATGCCACCGCCCCAAGGCCAGGCCCTCCCCAGGCATCTGGGCCTGTTTGGTCTCTGGTTGCTGGTGGTAAATGGCTTAATTGGCGCCGGTATTTTTGGCTTACCCGGCGGTGCAGCCCAATTAGCCGGTGAATACAGCCCGTTAATTTACCTGTTTTGTGCGCTGTTAATCTTACCCATACTGCTTTGTATGGCGGAGCTTGCCAGCTATTTTCGCGGTAGTGGTGGCCCGGTGCGCTATGGCACGGCGGCTTTTGGCCCCTTTATTGGTTTTCAGGCCGGCTGGTTGTATTACATTGCCCGTTTAGTGTCTTTTGCGGCCAATACGGTGTTGCTGGTCGATAGCATCAGTTACTTCTGGCCAGCCGCTTCAGGCGTCTTTCGCCCGCTATTACTGACCGCCATTATTGCCAGCCTGACGTTTATTTATGTTATAGGCTCAGTGCGGGCCATGCGCTCACTGGCGCTGCTCACTGTCGTCAAATTTGCCGTATTGCTGCTATTGGTCATCGCTGGAATCAGCCTGTTAGGCAGCCAGCTGCTACCCAGCTTTAACCCGCTAAATGTGTTTAACAGCCCCTACGATATAGGCGCTGCCACCTTATTACTGATTTATGCTTTTGTCGGTTTTGAATCCGTGGTGGTACCGGCCGGAGAGGCAAAAAACCCGGCGCGGGATATGCCAAGGGCGCTAATTTTGGGCTTATTGCTGGTGACCCTGTTGTATATTGCCATTCAGTTAGTCAGCGTCGCCGCAGTGCCTGATATTGCCGGCTCGGCCAGCCCCTTACTGGATGTTGCTGCGGTATTATTTGGCCCGCTGGGGGCCGCCCTGCTGATGCTGGGTGTGGTGACTTCTGTCGGTGCCAACCTGTTGGGTGCTATTTTCTCCACGCCACGCGCCAGCTTCGCCTTGGCCGAAGATGGCAGCCTGCCGCGTTGGTTTGCCAGTGTGCAGCCACGTTTCTTAACACCGGCCAATTCCATTATATTTTTTGGCATACTGGCTTTACTGCTCACGCTGTACGGCTCATTTTTATGGCTGGCCGCAGCTACTGTAGTATCACGCTTACTGCTTTACGGCTTAACCTGCGCCGCAGTGCCTGTGCTTCGGCCAAAGCTGGCCAGCAACGACAGCTTTGTCTTGCCTTGGGGTTACAGCCTACCACTGCTGGGCATCGCTGCTTGTATCTGGCTGGCACTGCAAGTCAGCATGTCAGCCATTATCGCCACCGCCTTATTTGTGCTACTAGGCACAGCGCTTTACCTACTCGCCCGCTGGCAACGCTAAAAACAACAAAAGGGGTCAGGCCTTGCATTTTGCATTTGTTAACAAATGCAAAATGCAAGGCCTGACCCCTTAGGGTGTTTAACCGCGACGGCTAGCTTAAGCTTAGCCCAGCCAGACGCGGGCGTTGCGGAACATTCTTAACCAAGGGCTGTCTTCTTGCCAATCGTCCGGGTGCCAGGAGTGCGCTACGGTGCGGAATACCCGCTCCGGGTGTGGCATCATAATGGTGACACGGCCATCGGTGGTGGTAAGCGCGGTAATCCCTTGTGGCGAGCCGTTAGGGTTAGCCGGATAGCGCTCAGTGACCTGACCATAGTTATCAACAAAACGCATGGCCACAGTGCCACTGGCTGCAGCGGCTTGTAACGCCGTCGCGCTGGCAAATTCAGCATGGCCTTCACCATGTGATACCGCTATAGGCAACCTTGAACCCGCCATGCCGCTGAATAACAACGACGGGCTTTGCTGCACTTCGACCAAACTAAAGCGCGCCTCGAAACGCTCAGATTTATTGCGCACAAAATGTGGCCATAACTCAGCGCCCGGGATCAGGCTTTTCAGGTTAGACATCATCTGACAACCGTTACAGACACCTAAGGCGAAGGTGCTGTTGCGACCAAAAAAGCCTTCAAATTCAGCACGGGCCTGCTCGTTAAACAGGATAGATTTCGCCCAGCCCTCACCGGCGCCCAGCACGTCACCGTACGAGAAGCCGCCACAGGCCGCTAAACCATTAAAGTCGCGCAGTGATACCCGGCCAGAAAGAATATCGCTCATGTGCACATCAACCGCATTAAAACCAGCACGGTTAAAGGCGGCGGCCATTTCTTGCTGCGAGTTCACACCCTGCTCGCGCAAAATAGCCACCTTAGGCGCCACGCCTTTTAAAATAAAGGGTGCAGCCACATCAGCATTCGCATCGAAGCTGAGTTTTACGTTTAATCCCGGATCGGCCTTATCGGCTTTGGCAGCAAATTCCTGCTCTGCCATGGCCGGGTTATCCCGTAGCGCCTGCATCTGATAGGTGGTTTCTGCCCAAATGCTGCGCAAACGGCTGCGGCTATCGCTAAACAGTACTGCTTCGCCGCGGCTAACCTGGAACAAATCACTGTTATCAACACTGCCTAAATCATGGCTAAGGTCGGCTAACTGATGCTTAGCCAGTACCTGCTGCACATAGGCTACATCGGCAGCAGCGACCTGAATCACAGCACCCAGCTCTTCGCTGAACAAGGCCGCCAGTTCATCATTACCCAGCGCGCTGATATCAACCTTAACACCCGCCTTACCGGCAAAGGCCATCTCAGCCAGGGTCAGTAATAAACCGCCGTCTGAACGGTCATGATAAGCCAGTAACTTTTGCTCGCGGGTCAGTTGCTGAATAGCATGGAAGAAATTAATCAGCAGCTGCGGGCTGTCTAAATCGGCAGGGGCATCACCTAATTGCTGATACACCTGCGCCAGACAAGAGCCGCCTAAACGGTTGGCACCCTGACCTAAGTCCAGCAGCAGCAAGCGCGTGTCGCCCTTGTCGGTGCGCAGTTGCGGTGTTACCGTTTTGCGAATGTCTTCTACCCGGGCAAAGGCAGTAATAATTAATGACATAGGCGAGGTCACCGCTTTTTCTTCGCCGTCCTGTAGCCATTTGGTCTTCATTGACATGGAGTCTTTGCCCACCGGAATGGTCACCTCTAATGCCGGACACAGCTCTTCGCCAATGGCTTTTACTGCGGCATATAAACCGGCATCTTCGCCCGGGTGACCGGCCGCCGACATCCAGTTGGCCGACAGTTTAATGCGTTTTAAATCGCCAATATCGGTCGCCGCTATATTTGTAATGGCTTCTGCTACCGCCAGCCGGGCTGAGGCGGCAAAATCTAACAAGGCGACGGGCGTACGCTCTCCCAGTGCCATGGCTTCACCATGATACGTATCGTAACTGGCGGCGGTGACGCCACAGTTTGCTACCGGGACCTGCCAGGGGCCGACCATTTGATCGCGTGCCACCAGTCCGGTTACCGTACGATCGCCAATCGTCACTAAAAAGGTTTTCTCGGCAATAGTCGGTAAGCGCAATAAGCGCTCTGTCGCGTCAGTCAATGACATTTGCGAGCGGTCCAGCGCCTGGCCCAGCGCTTTGGCACTTTGCACATCGCGGTGCATTTTCGGCGCCTTACCCAATAATACGTTAAGCGGTAAATCTATTGGCGTGGTGCCAAAATGCTTATCGGTTAAGGTCAGGTGTTGCTCGCTGGTGGCTTCACCCACCACCGCGAAAGGTGCACGTTCACGTAAACAAATTTGCTCAAAAACCGGCATTTTTTCTGGTGGAATCGCCATCACATAACGCTCTTGCGACTCATTACACCAAATTTGCAGCGGTGACATGCCCGGTTCGTCGTTGGGGACATTGCGCAGTTCAAAATTACCGCCAACGCCACCATCATTGACCAGCTCAGGGAACGCATTCGATAAGCCCCCCGCGCCGACATCATGGATAAAGCAAATCGGGTTATCGGCGCCCAGCTGCCAGCAGCGATCAATCACTTCCTGGCAACGGCGTTCAATTTCCGGGTTTTCGCGCTGCACTGAGGCAAAATCGAGATCTTCAGCCGACTGGCCAGAGGCCATTGATGAAGCCGCACCGCCACCCAGGCCGATGTTCATTGCCGGGCCGCCTAATACCACCAACTTGGCACCTGGTGGTAACACGCCTTTTTGAACATGATCTTCGCGAATGTTACCCAGACCACCAGCCAGCATAATCGGCTTGTGATAGCCGCGCACTTCAGTGCCATTGTGGCTGTTAACTTGTTGCTCATAGCTGCGGAAATAACCGACGATGGCCGGACGGCCAAATTCGTTATTAAAGGCTGCGCCGCCTAAAGGACCGTCCAGCATGATATCCAGCGCGCTGACAATGCGCTCTGGCTTGCCAAAATCCTGCTCCCAAGGTTGTTCAAAACCCGGGATGCGCAAGTTAGACACCGAAAAGCCCACCAAACCGGCTTTAGGCTTAGAGCCAACACCGGTAGCGCCTTCATCACGAATTTCGCCACCTGAGCCGGTCGCCGCGCCCGGGTAAGGCGAAATAGCCGTTGGGTGGTTATGGGTTTCTATCTTCATCAAAATATGAATAGGCTCATGGCTGTAGCCATATTGCTTAGTATGATGATCAGGGAAAAAACGGCCAGCGGTTGAGCCGGTCATCACCGCAGCGTTATCTTTATAAGCAGATAACACAAAGTCCGGTGTCTGCTCATAGGTGTTTTTAATCATTTTAAACAGCGATTTAGGCTGTTTTACGCCGTCGATAGTCCAATCAGCGTTAAAAATTTTATGCCGGCAATGCTCAGAGTTTGCCTGGGCAAACATATAAAGCTCAATGTCATTTGGATTGCGGCCTAACTGGGTAAAGTTAGTCACCAGATAGTCAATTTCATCATCGGCCAACGCTAAACCCATGGCCATATTGGCATCGGCCAAGGCTTGGCGCCCACCACTGATAATATCTACTGAACTCAGCTCAGCTGGCTCTGCCTGACTAAAAAGTGCCGAGGCGGCAGTAAGCTCGCTGAACACCGTTTCCATCATTCTGTCGTGCAACAGCGCTGCCAGCTGTTGTCGTTGCGTTGGGTTTAACTCAACCGCGCTTTGTACATAGTAAGCAATGCCCCGCTCTAAGCGTTTAATGTTACTCAAACCACAGTTATGGGCAATGTCGGTGGCTTTGGACGACCAGGGCGAAATAGTACCAGGGCGCGGTGTCACCAACAGCAACTGGCCTGCTGCCTGATGCGTTTCAATTGAGGGGCCATAACTAAGCAGTTTATCCAGCGTCTGCTGCTGTGCTGCAGTTAACTGACCGGCGACATCAGCAAAATGGTAGTACTCAGCGTACACCGTGCTAACCGCCAGCTGTTGCTGGGCACAAAGGTCAAGGATCTTTTGAATTCGGAACTCGGACAGTGCAGGAGCACCACGCAGGATCAACATAGGCTATTTTCCGTTGGTTGAACGACAGTGGAACCTAAAACAGGCGCGTCATTATAAAGAAATTTGCTGCTAAGTGGTATGTTAAAAACTGACTGGATAGCAGAAGTTTGTTATAACAGGCAAAACGAGGCCGAAAAGAGTCAGCTGGCATGCGCAAAACCCTGGGTATTTTTTGTTGTTGGCTGTGGCTTGGTGGCTGTGTACCCTCAGCCGCTCCACCGCAACAACTAGCCAGCATTTATCAGCGCGACAGCCTGAAAGTAGGTGTTTTACATGGCCCCACCAGTTATTTTATCGGCGTAGATGGCGCCAGCGGCTTTGAATATGAGCTGGCACAAGCACTGGCCGGGAAATTGGGGGTACAGCTGGAATTAGTGCCTAGTTTTCAATTAGAGGATTTACTGCAAAAACTGGAGCAAGGTCAGGTAGATTTTATCGCCGGTGGCCTGACGCTTACTGAAAAACGCCAGCAACGCTTTCGCTCAGCCCCCGCCTATCGCTGGATAAATGAAGTACTGGTGTTTCAACAAGGCAAGCCCTGGCCGCGGGCGCTGACTGATTTAACCGAGCCGGTAGTGGTAGTGAGCGGCAGTAGCCATGCCGAAACCTTGCAGCAATTAAGCAAGGAAGTCGATAATTTACAGTGGCGGCAGCAAAATGATTGGGATGCCGAAGAAGTATTACAAAAAGTCGCTGATGGCAGTATCAGCTACACCTTAACCGACTCTAACTTATTGGCGCTTAACCGCCGTTTTTCGCCCAACATCAGTATTGCTTTTACCGTGCGCGAAGATTTGCCCGTGACCTGGCTGCTACGTCGCGATAATGATGATTCACTGTATAGCGTACTGATTGAGTTTTTCGGCAACATGTATCGCAGTGGTGAATTGATTACGTTGGAAGATCGCTATTTTGGCCATGTTCGCCAGTTTGATTATGTCGACAGCCTGAAATTTATTGAAGCGATTGAGCAAACGCTGCCAAAATACCGCCCCTGGTTTATTCAATATGCCGGCGAACTGGACTGGCGCTTGCTGGCGGCACTCAGTTATCAGGAATCACACTGGGATCCGCTCGCCCGCAGCCCGACGGGTGTACGCGGCCTGATGATGCTGACCTTACCCACTGCCCAGCAAATGGGCGTGAACAGCCGGCTGGATCCGCAAGAAAGTATTCGTGGTGGTAGTCGCTACTTGCACCGCTTATTCAGCCGCATGCCAGAACGGATCCCAATGCCCGACAGGTTATGGTTTGCATTAGCCTCCTATAATGTCGGCTGGGGCCATGTCGAAGATGCGCGTATTCTTACCCAACGCCAGGGCAGCGATCCGGATAAATGGCTCGAGGTAAAACAACGTTTGCCGCTACTGCGCCAAAAAAGTACTTATCAGCACACCCGCTTTGGCTATGCCCGGGGCGATGAGGCCGTTCATTATGTAGAAAACATACGCCGCTACTATGACACCCTGGTATTGGTAGATGAAAAACAACAAGCAGAAAGCCGCCTGGAACTGCAACGGCAACGATTGCTGGAGCAATTAACTGAGACAGAAAGTATCACACCTGATCTGGAAAATTAACACCGCCCCTTGTGAGTGGCTGCGCACAGCCTTATAGTGACACTATCAGCGCTCTAAAAAACAAAGAGAGGCGCTCACACAGTTCAGGTGACCCATGTTAAAACGTAAAAAACCGGCGATGAAACGTAAACGCCGCATGCTGGATATCTCATCCAGCCGCAGAAGAATAAAACGCAATATGGCAGTGCTTAAACTGCATCGTCGCCGGCGCAATTATCAGACACTATTCCAACAATCGGAGGGGATGGCGGAGCCAACGCCGCCAGCTGTTTAAGCTGCTTTTTTTCCTGGCGCCGACGCTGAAAAAATGCCGACAATTGCGCGCCACACTGCTCAGCCAACACCCCCGCCGTGACCTGCAATTGATGATTAAACTGCGGCTGGCGCACCACATCTAATACTGAGCCAGCCGCACCGGTTTTGTAATCACTGGCACCATACACTAAGCGGCTTACCCGGCTGTGCACCAGCATACCGGCGCACATAGTGCAGGGCTCCAGTGTCACATAGAGGGTGCAATCGATTAAGCGGTAGTTCTGTAGTTGTTGTGCAGCTTGCCTGACTGCCTGCATTTCGGCATGGGCCGAAGGGTCATGTAAACTTATCATCTGGTTATAACCTGCCGCCAGCAGCTGGTGGTCTTTCACCAGCACAGCCCCTACCGGCACTTCGCCGGCTTGTTCGGCCAGCTCGGCTTGTTTTATAGCCTGTTGCATCCAGTATTCGTCTGTCATAGCAATTTACAATTCTTTGCGGCGATGCGGCTATTTTATCACTAGACTTTAGTCAGCATGACCATTATTTTGTATTTAGCACCAGTCTGCTGCAAAGTGAACTGGCTATCACCATGTTTTATATGAATTTTTATACTGGCATTATGCTTGCTTAGTTAGCTGAGAACACTTATCCCTCAACAAGGAGAATTCCATGGGACCTTTTGAAATTGCCGCCATCGCTATTATTGGTGGTTTGGCTTATTCGGCATACGAAACTCATATGAAAACCAAGAGCAAAGCCGGTAAAGGCGAGCTTGAGGCATTACAGACTGAGATTAACCGCTTAAAAGAGCGGGTGGTGACGCTGGAAAGCATCGTAACCGACAAATCTTATCAATTAAAAGACCAAATCAATAAGCTTTAAACCACGTTAAAGCAGTTGTCAGCCAGGCTGACAGCTGCTGCCATTGCACTCCTTAGCCTTTATCCCCGCTATTCTACTTTCTCTATTTTGCTAACTGATAATTTCACCACTTCTTAGCGAAACAGACCAACTCTGTGGCAGCACCGCCGCTGACGCCAAACCACAAACCAACCTAAATAATTGATTTTAATCTTATTTAATATTTGGCACAGCTCTTGAAGTACCAATGTTAAATGACTAACAGGAATGACTCTGATGAACAAAACTATCGTAATTATTTTATTGGTGCTGCTGGGCTTGTACTGTCTGCCCACCTTGCTGGCGATTGTCGGCGCTGTGTTTGGCATCATAGTGGGACTGATTGCCGCGCTATTTGCCATTGGCCTGACGTTTTTAGTGACACTAGGCCCGGTGCTGCTGTTTATCGCGCTGCTGTGGTGGCTGATCCGCGATAATCGTAAATCACGTCAATATTAATGCTGACCAGTTAGCGCTTTACAGTAGCCGGCTGCGGCACAGAAATATCCCTTTCTGGCCGCATCCGCCACCCCAAGTCATTATCAGGCTAAGCGGCGCAGTCGCAACAAGTCACGAACCACTTCATAAGCCGGAAACAGGGCAATAATCACTAAAGTTACTCTGACACTTAACAGAAATGATTCAGGGTTAAAATAACGCGACCAGCTTTCTGTATTTAGCTGAAATAAAGGTCCACCTGATGCCAGTAGCAGCAAGATCACCACAAAAGCCAGATTCACCGCTATATTCAGCTGCAACATACGCAGGCTCCAGATCCGCCGGGTTAATTGCCACAGGCTACTTAGCACACCCAACACTATTATCGGGCTAAACCACAGCAGTAACTTTAGCACCCCAGGGCTAAAGATGGAGCTGATGGGCTCGACACCACCAAACCATTGTTGCCACAACGGCAGCCAGATAATCAGTAGCAAAAAAGCATAAGTAGCCAGATCGGTGAAAATATCATCCAAGCTAATGTGCTGCCAACCAGCACCAACCGCGGGTAACTGTTGCGGTTGCCACTGCTTGTCAGCTTGACATGCAGTGGGCTGGTTACCATGAAAAGCCACTGCAAAGCCCACTGTTACCGCGGTAAAAGCAAAAACGCCATCTTGAATAAAACCCGATGCCAAGCCCTTGAGAAACAACAACAGCCCCAAATCAGACCCTGTTAACCAGATTTTGGTCATAAACACGACCTGCAGCACAAAAAGCACCCCCAGCACCATGAACATAGTGTGTTTATAGAGCGGCATAAAATGTACTGGTATTAACGGCGCTGGCGGGCAAAACTGCCGGGCGATGTGTCGTGGATGCCCCATAGCGATAAGAACCTTAGATAGCTGCTGCTCGCTGAGCTCGCCACCATGTTGCTCGGCCTGCGCATCCAGTTGATCCATAATATTGGCCTGCAATTCGCGGCCAATTTCATCCCGCTTTGCTTCAGGCAATTCGCGCTGCACCGCGGCGATATAACGTTTAACTAAATCCATTGGTTTACTCCTCTGCTTGCTTAGCTGGCATAGTTTGCTCTGGCTGCAACAGTGGCCCCAGCGCATCATTTAAGGTGGTCCATTCCTGGGTAAGTTGTTGCAGCAATTCTGCACCCAGCTCAGATAACAGGTAATAGCGGCGTTCCCGCCCTTCACCCTGCTGCCATTCACTGTCGAGCAAGCCCTGCTCAGCCAGCCGCCGTACTAGTGGGTACAAGGTACCCTCGTCAATATCGATACCGGCGTCCTGCAACTGCCGGCGTAGCGAGTAGCCGTAATGGCGTTGGCGCAGTGACGCCAGCACAGCTAACACCAGTACGCCGCGGCGCAGCTCCAGCCGCAGTTTGTCCAATTGAGCCGTTGTCATAAGCTTTCCTTTTTACTGTGCAAAACATACTGTGTATCGCATACTGTGTATCGCATACTGTGTAACACACAGTAGCAATACTAGGCGCCGCACAGTATAAAAGCAAGTGCCCGCTGTGTTTTTTTTGCTCAATTGGCGAGTCTCAGATATTTCTGGATCCCAGTTCAGGCGACGGGTTCTTTGGCACGCAAAATTTCTAGATTTAGGGTTGCAACATCTTTGATGTTTCAGATAAACAGCAGCAGGCATGGGTTACAGTAGATAGGAAAAGTTATACTAGAGTGAGGTGCTGCCAGGCGCCTCAGGGGTGAAGTTTATTACTTGCTTTCTGCTGTAGACAACAATCTCATGCCCACAGACTGTGCTTTTTTGTCAAAGGTAACAGTTTCTGCACATCCAGCATCTTTACTGATAGTTACAATAAGTGCGTCTGAAAAATCACCGTTGCTACTCTCAAATATCCTAAGAGCGCGATAACATGACTCTGCCTGTTCAATTCGCAACTGTTTTGTTTCTAAAAGCATTTTAATCATAGAACATAGATCAGTTTTACTTACGCCATAACAGGCTTTCAACACCCAGACGGCTTCAGCAAGCGTGATTAGCGTGATAAACCCTGGCTCATCAACAGAAATGATCTCTTCAATTAATGTTGAGGCTTGCAATGATTGAACTTTGTCATCTTGCACCAGGTAGCGCACCAGGACGTTAGTATCTATCCCAATCATGTCGAAGCACTGTCACTGATAGCTTGGTTCATTTCATCTATAGAGACTGTCCTACTGGATTTAAACAAACCTTTTAATGTCTTAACTTCTCTGGTAACCGCCATTACTTCGTACTTACCATTGCCAATATCTACAAATTCTATTTTGTCTCCAGCGCCAACTTTCATGCCAGCTCTGACAGGTGCAGGAATGGTTATCTGCCCCTTTGATGTCAAGGTTGCCTGACTCATAACTATTACCTTAAGTTGAATTCCTTACATATAAGTAAGGTACTGCAAGCCGAAAAAAAAGGCCAGCTTAACTGGCCTCTGTTATTTAAAAAATACCGGCTAATGAGCGCAGCAGGCCCTGATGTAATGGCTGCTCGGCGTCACTCCAGCTAAGGTTAGCTTTATTAGCAAAGCTGACGACCTTTACCTGATATTTGCGCATATCGGTATCACGTTGCCACAGCTGCTCAATGGCGCCACTGTTGCCTTGCAATAAACGGTGCTCAGCGAATTCCTGGACTTTTTGCTCGCTGTCAGGCGCTATGCGCTCCGCCACCTGCACATCCGTCAGCATGGTGTAATATTTATCTTGCACCATCTGATTACCGATATATTCGGCGCCGGCAAACACCGCTAACACCACTAAAGCGCGGGCGATATCTTTGCCATCAATATCAGCACCGATAGCAGTATCAACATAGACTGCTGTGTTGCGGTCGTGCCGCTGCCGTTGCTGCAGTGGCGTCTCTTCCTGCGGCGGCGCCATACCAGGGTGCAGCAGCGCGTGCACTTCTTCAGCGGTCATGCCGTATTGCTGTTTTAAGACCTTGTCTGGCCGCTCTTTTAATATGGTGCGCACATTGACCTGTAACCAGTATTGTGCCGCCAACGGCGAGTCAACCAGCAAGTAGCCGCGGTTAAGCATAAATTGCTGAATATCATCAGCCAGGGGCAGTTGGTACTCGGCTGCGGTTTGGCGAATATCTAAATAGATAGTGCGCAGTTCAGGGTCAACCGGATCCAGATAGATGGTCTGGCTCATCCGGGTTTGCACATCCAGCTTGCCCTTTTTTACTGAAGTATGCAGCGCCGTACAACCGTTTAACAGCAAACTGGCGCTACATAACAGTAACAGTAAGGCACGCATTTAGAATAACCCAGCCAAAGAGCGGGCAACGCCATCAGTTAATAAAGGTGCTGCATCTGGCCATTTAAGGTTGGCCTGGTTAGCAAAGCTAACCACCCGCGTTTGGTAACGGCGCATGTCGGTATCACGCGAAAAGGTCGATACGGTGCTGCCGCTGTCACCCTGCAGTAGGTTATGCTGTGAGCTTTCGCGCACCACACCACTAAACCGCTCCATGATCTGAATATCGGTGATCACGCTGTAATACACATCCTGCACCATGGCATCAACAATGGTTCCTGCCGCCGCACCTACTACGGCGGCACCTAAGGCACCGCTGCCTGAACCACCGGTTGAGCGGTGAATGGCATAACCGGTTACCGCCCCACCAGCGACACCCGGGCCTGCTGATAAGGCACCTTCAGTATCACGGGCATTGCTGCGCCCTACCTGTAACACATTGGCCTGCAACCAGTAGTTGGCCTGCGATGGGCTGTCTATTACCCGGTAACCACGCGACTGCAGGCTAGCGATAACCTGAGGTTTAATATCAAACTCCGGTTTATCGGAAGTATTACGCACATCAACAAAGACGGTGCGCTGCTCCGGCTCTACCGGATCCAGAAAAATACTGGAGCTCATTTTGGTTTGCACATCTAAATTGCGCTTTGCCACTGAAGTGTGCAAGGCGCCACAGCCGGTTAACGACACCAGCAATAAGCCGAGGATGGCCAGTTGAAGTTTTTTCATCATTCCCTCTGATACAGTGCTCTTTAAATAACGTGTGATGTTTAGCTAACGCTGATAATTGTCATGCAGATTAACTGAATCATATCTGAACATTTAGCGGCAACTTAACTATAGATTGTAAAAGGTTGTTATTCTGCATTGTTATTGCCCAGCTGTTGCATCACCGCCGCGATAAAGTCTGCTTTGACATTATTGTAAGCCAACCTGTCGTGTGGAAACTCTGTTGCGGCCTGGCGTTTCAGGGCAGCATAGCGGGCGGCCTCTACCGGGTGTTGCTGCATATAGTGGCAAAAATCCAGTTTACGCCAATGTGCCGAATCGGGTGTGAGCATATGCAGATGATGACTGCGCTGCCCCTGCTCGTTACGTTTAATAAACCACAAATAGCCGATATCCTGCTCACCTTTTATCTTCGGCTGCCAAAACAGCTGATAGCCCTGTTTGGCCATCAGCGGCGCTGCCTGATCGCGGATCTCTGTTAAATCATTCACCTCTACCAGTAAATCAATAATGGGTTTAGCTGGCATACCGGGTATAGCCGTGCTGCCAAAATGCGCAATGCGGCGATTAAAAAACGCCGGCCATTGCTGGCGTAAAAACGCCGCTTCGGTTTCAGCCAATACAGGCCATTCTGACTGCCACTCTTGCAGCCACACTGGCTCTGCTATTGCATCTTGCGAGGATGGTGTTGCCATAGTGCCCTTTTATCAAAAACGATTGCGCTGAATTGATTGCACGCTATAGCCATTCTAGCCCTCCTGTTGCTCCTGGCAATACCGAGTCAAGCGCTCTACAGCAGTGCAAACGTCATTTCGCTTTACTTTTAATCATTAGCCGTTAAAATATGCGCCGCTGTTTTGTTTGGCAGCAACAAATTGTTACACAGCTCTTTTCAAATAAGGTAATCACTATGCATCCGATGTTAAACATCGCCATTCGTGCTGCGCGCAGTGCGGGTACTGTTATCGCCCGGGCCTGTGGCCAGTTAGATATGGTTCAGAAGTTCCCTAAAGGCAGCAACGACTTTGTCACCAATGTAGATAAAGAAGCCGAGCAAGCTATTGTCGAGGTATTAAAAAAATCTTTTCCTACTCACGGTATTATTGGCGAAGAGCATGGTGATTACGGCAATAGCGACAGCGAGTTTCAGTGGATTATTGACCCCCTGGACGGCACCAGCAACTTTATTAAAGGCATTCCGCATTTCGCGGTGTCTATCGCCTTAAAACATCAGGGTAAATTAGACCAGGCCGTGATCTTTGATCCGCTGCGTGGCGAGCTTTTCACCGCCTCACGCGGCCGTGGCGCCCAATTAAATGGTACCCGCATCCGGGTAACCGCCCTGCCAGACATGACCGGCGCGATCTTAGCCACTGGCTTTCCGTTTAAGGCCAAACACCATTTAGACAGCTACAGCAACATCTTCAATAGCTTTTTTGCCGACTGTGCCGATATGCGTCGCACCGGCTCAGCCGCACTAGACTTAGCCTATGTGGCAGCTGGCCGCTTTGATGGCTTTTTTGAAATTGGCTTAAAGCCATGGGATATCGCTGCAGGTGAACTGATTGTGCGTGAAGCCGGTGGTATGGTCTGTGACTTTGTTGGTGGCTCTAATCAAATGAAAAGTGGTAATGTGGTTGCCGCCAGCCCGAAAGTCTTACAGGCCATGGTGAAAGGCATGCGGCCACACCTGTCAGAAACGCTGTCTAAATAAACTCCTATCACTAAGTAAAAGTCCGGCCATCGCCGGATTTTTTTTGCACTGCAGCCAGTGCTGGGGCACACTAGCGTGGATGAAATAGCATGAGGTTTTTTATGCAAGAACAACTGGCGCATTTTCAGGTCTGGCTTAGTGCCCACCCGCAATCAGCCATGTGGCTGGGGCTGGCCGCGTTAATTACCCTATCCTGGCTAGCCAATTTTATTGTAAAACGCATACTACTGCGTGGCATGTTCCGTTTACTGGATATGCCCAAAGCGCAGTGTGAAGAGCGAGGCATGGATTTAAGCTTCGTTGCCAGGCTGGCTAACGTGGTGCCAGCATTAGTGATCTCCACTGGTATCGGCAAGGTGCCACACTTACCGGAAGCCGTGGCAAAGATAACCTATAATGTCAGCAATGCTTTTATTATTTTAACAGTGGCATTGGCCATCATTAAACTGCTGAATTTAATCAATACCCTATACTCTCGCCGCGAAGAAGCCAAACATAAACCGATTAAAGGCTATATCCAGCTGCTGACCATAGTGATCTATGCGGTGACGCTGATTTTAATTATCGCAGCGCTGTTTGACCGCTCACCGCTGATTTTGTTGTCCGGTTTAGGCGCCATGATGGCAGTGCTGATGCTGATTTTTCAGGATACGATATTATCCCTGGTGGCCAGCGTACAAATTTCCTCTAATGATGTAATACGGGTCGGTGACTGGGTAGAAATGCCACAGTTACATGCTGATGGCGATGTGATAGACATAGCACTGCATACGGTCAAAATTCAGAACTGGGACCGGACTATTACTACCATCCCAACCCGCCGTTTTATGACCGACTCCTTTAAAAACTGGCGTGGCATGCAGGAGTCCGGTGGCAGGCGCATGAAGCGCAGCATTATGCTCGATCAGCAAAGTGTGCATTTTCTGGATAAAGAACAAACCCAGCGTTTAAACAAATTTAAGTTGTTGCAGGAATACCTGACTAACAAACAGCAAGAAATAGACGAGTGGAATATCGCGCTGGCCGAGCAAGGTAAAGAGCCGGTCAACACCCGGCGTATTACCAATTTAGGTACTTTTCGTGCTTATACCCTGCAATACCTGAAAAGCCATGCCGGGGTAAACCAGAACATGATCCAGATGGTGCGCCAGTTGTCACCGTCTGCCGATGGCTTACCGCTGGAAATCTACTGCTTTACCAGCACCACTGCCTGGGTGCAGTATGAAGGCATACAGTCTGATATCTTTGATCACTTACTGGCCATTTTGCCAGAGTTTGGGTTAAGGGTATATCAACACCCCAGCGGCATGGATGTGCGTGCGCTGGTCAGACAGGTCCGCCAGGCTAATTAGCTGGCGGGCACCTCCACTGCCAGGCCTCTATCTAACCATTCCCGGTAACCACCGGCCAGGCTTAACACCTGCTGATAGCCCATCTGCTGCAACGTCTGCGCTGATAACGCAGAGCGATAACCACCACCACAATACAGCACGATTTTTTGCTTTTTATCGGCCACCACCTGCTCAATATCACGCTCAATAATGCCTTTGCCCAGATGCATGGCTTCGGGTAAATGGCCGCGTGCCCACTCATTATCTTCACGAATATCCAGCAACACAAAGGGTTGATTGTGCTCTAACAGCTCATCAATACTGATCTCTTTGACTTCAGCTTTAGCCGCTGCGACCAGCGCTAAAAAACCGGGGTTATGTGCTTTGCTCATGACAAGTCTCCATATTAAAAAAAGCTTTAAAAAAAATGCCAGTCACTGACTGGCATTTTTAGCATACTCAACACCGATTTACAGCAAAGACTCTGTACCTTCACCTTCTTTTTCAACCGGTGGCGGAATTAAATCTTCACGACTGATACCCAGCATCAATGAAATAGAGCTGGCGACATAGATGGAAGAGTAAGTACCAATTAATACACCAAATAGCAGAGCGGTAGCAAAGCCATGGATTAAAGCACCGCCCTGAAAGAACAGCACCAACAACACTAAGATAGTGGTTAATGACGTGACTAAAGTACGGCTTAAGGTACCGGTCAGCGATTCATTCACCACTTCTACCGGCAGTGCATCACGGATTTTGCGAAAACCTTCGCGAATACGGTCACACACTACGATGGTATCGTTCAGTGAATAACCAATAACTGCCAATACCGCCGCCAATACCGTTAAATCAAATTCCAGCCAGAGCAGCGAGAACAACCCCACGGTGATAATCACATCATGCGCCAGTGCGGCTACCGCACCCAGAGCAAAACGCCATTCATAACGAAAGGCCACATAGACTAAAATACAGAGTAACGCCGCCAGTGTGGCCAGGCCACCTTGCTCTTTTAACTCTGCACCAACGCTTGGGCCTACAAACTCTACCCGGCGTAAATCAACAGTATCAGTAGTGGCGGCCGTTAGCGCACTCAGTACTTCATTAGAAATACGTGATTGTTCTACCCCGTCACGTGGTGCAATACGAATGGCGATATCCTGGCTGGAGCCAAAATATTGCACTACTGCATCGCCATAGCCGGCGGCATCTAAGGTTTGGCGTACCTGGCTCAAATCAGCAGACTGGCTGTAGCCTACTTCAATAACAGTACCACCGGTAAAATCCAGCCCAAAATTTAAGCCTTTAAAAAAAATCAGGCCCAAAGATCCCAAGACTAAAAAGCATGACAACAACATTGCCGGTGTTTTTAGCTTCATAAAGTTCACGGTGTTAGTGAATGCGATCATGTCTGCCTCCTAAATAGGCAGTGACTGCACACGGCGGCCACCCCAGATTAAATTCACTAATAAACGGGTTCCGACAATAGCCGTAAACATCGAAGTAATAATACCGATAGCCAGCGTAATGGCGAAGCCTTTGATCGGGCCTGTGCCCATACCAAACAGAATCAGCGCCGCAATCAAGGTGGTGACGTTGGCATCAGCAATGGTCACAAAAGCGCGGTCATAGCCGTGATGAATGGCTTGCTGAATACTGCGGCCTTCGCGCAGTTCTTCTTTGATGCGCTCAAAAATCAACACATTGGCATCAACCGCCATACCCACAGTCAGCACTATACCTGCCATACCCGGTAAGGTTAGCGTCGCCCCCGGAATCATCGACATTACGCCAATAATCAGGATAACGTTAACTACCAGCGCAGTATTGGCAATTAAGCCAAAGGCTTTATAGTAAAACACCATAAAGATAAGCACTGCCACCATACCCCACATAATCGCGGTTTTACCCAAGTCAATGTTTTCCTGTCCCAGGCTTGGGCCTATGGTGCGCTCTTCAATAATTTGCGTCGGGGCTATTAAGGCACCCGCACGCAGTAACATCGCCAGGTTTTGCGCTTCAGCCGGGTTATCAATACCGGTAATACGGAAGCTGCGGCCTAAGCGCGCTTGTATGGTAGCCGCGTTAATCACTTCTTCCTGCTTAACCAGCACTGGAGTACCATCGGCAGCCCGCTCTTCACCTGGCTTATACTCGATAAACACCGAAGCCATGCGGCGGCCAATAGCGTCACGGGTCGCATTTGATAACAAGTTACCGCCTTGCGCATCCAGAGAGATATTGACCTGAGGCCGGCTGTATTCGTCATAACCCGAGGAAGCATTGGTGATGTGCTCACCGGTCAGCATGACACGGTTTTCCAGTAAGTAAGGCTGACCATTACGGTCATAATACAAACTAGAACCCGCTGGCATGCGGCCATTTAAGGCTGCACCTAAATCGCCCTGCTCATCGACTAAACGAAACTCCAGCGTTGCTGTGGCGCCTAAAATTTCTTTGGCCTGGGCCGGGTCTTGCACGCCGGGTAGTTGCACGATAATCCTATCGGCACCCTGACGTTGCACCAGCGGCTCGGCCACACCAATTTCATTGACCCGGTTGCGGATAATGGTGATGTTTTGCTCCAGCGCATACTCACGAATTTCACGCACGCGGTTTTCGCTGATGCTGACATTAAGGCTGAACTCAGCGGCGCCGTCGGTAAAGACTAACTCGCGATCACGCTTTAACAGCGCAGCACGGGCAGCGTCCATATCCTCGCTGCTGCGCAACAACAACTGTACATGGCCGGCAGCTAAATCTGGCTGGATTGAGCGGTAACGCACGCGATCTTCACGTAAATCAGCGCGAAACGCCTGAGCCAAATCGTTGATATTTTTGTCCATGGCCGCTTTCATGTCGACAGCCATCAAAAAATGCACACCGCCGCGTAAGTCCAGGCCCAGTTTCATCGGCGAAGCGCCAATAGCCGCCAGCCAGTCAGGTGTGGTCGGTACCAGGTTTAACGCCGTCACATAATTGGCACCCAGTAACTGCGTCGCCAGCTCACGGGCACGTAACTGATCTTCTGCAGATTCGAAGCGCGCCAATAACTGGCCGTTTTCTACCGTCACAGAACGGGGCGTGACACCAGACTCGATAAAACGTTGCTCTAATTGCTGACGGGTGGTTTCAGTAACCACACCGCCACGAGTGGCGTTAATATTTAACGCCGGGTCTTCCGGGTATAAGTTAGGTAAGGCATATACCAGTGCAACCAGTATTACACCTAACACTACCAGATACCGCCAAAGGGGGTTTTGGTTTAACACAACACTTTCCTTTCGTTAGCTGCGCCTTACAGCGACTTCAGCGTACCCTTAGGTAACACGGCACTGATGGCACCTTTTTGCACAGTCACTTCAGTGCTGTCATTCAAGGCTATACTGATAAAGTCTTTATCTTCAGCAATTTTGGTAATACGGCCAACTAAACCGCCCTGGGTCAACACTTCGTCACCCTTACCCAGCGCAGCCATCAGGTTACGGTGCTCTTTTACCCGCTTAGCTTGTGGCCGGTAAATTAAGAAGTAAAAAATCAGACCAAAGGCCGCCAGCATTATAAGTAATTCAAAACCGCCACCGGCTTGTTGTTGTCCGGGATTGGCGTAGGCATTACTGATCAATAAACTCATGGTATTCCCCTTTATAATATTAACTGTTATTTGGTTTTTTCTTCGCTACTGTGCAACGGTGGCACTGGCAACGCACGTTTAGCATAAAATTCGGCGACAAACTGCTCCAAAGTACCAGTGGCTATAGCGTCACGCAATCCCTGCATCAGTTTTTGATAATGATGCAAATTATGAATAGTGTTTAGCCTGGCACCGAGGATCTCATTACAACGGTCCAGATGATGGAGATATGACCGGGAATAATTTTTACAAGTGTAGCAATCACATTCTTTATCTAAGGGCCCGGTATCATCCTTGTGTTTGGCATTGCGGATTTTCACTACACCATCAGACACAAACAAATGACCATTACGGGCATTGCGGGTTGGCATCACGCAGTCAAACATATCAATGCCACGTCGCACCGCTTCCACCAGATCTTCTGGCTTGCCAACACCCATTAAATACCGCGGCTTGTGTGCCGGCATTTTATCCGTAGTGTGATTTAAAATGCGGATCATGTCTTCTTTCGGTTCACCTACAGACAAACCACCAATGGCATAGCCATCAAAGCCAATCTCTTCCAAGCCCTGCAGCGAGATATCCCGTAAGTCAGGATACATACCGCCCTGAATAATACCAAACAGCGCCGAGGGGTTATCGCCATGCGCATCTTTCGAGCGTTTAGCCCAGCGCAGTGATAATTCCATCGATTTTTTCGCTTGCTGCTCAGTGGCCGGGTATGGCGTACACTCGTCAAAAATCATCACGATATCTGATCCCAGATCGCGCTGCACTTCCATCGAACGTTCGGGCGTTAACATAATGCGCTCACCATTTAACGGCGAACGAAACTTAACACCCTCTTCGGTAATCTTACGCAGCTCACCTAGGCTGAATACCTGAAAGCCGCCAGAGTCGGTCAGGATGGGTTTGTGCCAGTGCATAAAGTCGTGCAGATCACCGTGTTTTTTGATGATCTCGGTACCCGGGCGCAACATTAAATGGAAGGTATTGCCCAAGCAAATCTGGGCACCGGTGGCTTCCAGCTCTTCTGGTGTCATGCCTTTTACCGTGCCGTAGGTGCCCACCGGCATAAAGGCCGGGGTTTCCACTACGCCACGTTCAAAGATCAGCCGGCCACGGCGGGCCTTGCCATCAGTGGTATCTAATTCAAATTTCATTACTATCCTCAGTCGCCAGAAAGACAGTCTGGCTTATTTCGCGGCGCATTATAACAGCTAACGGCTGAGAAGCTAAACGCCAATGCCGCCAAAAGCACGGTGAAAAGGGGCATGACAGGGAAATTCTTATTTCGCCGCCTTCGACAACACATCCCTGTGCTGACTCAGCCTGCGCGGCATCCCTGCCGCTGCTGCATAAGAACACCCTGTCACCCCCCAGCGGCTTAGAATTATTACCAAAAAAGCAGGAAAATGCTTATCAATTAGCTAATAAACATCGCATCACCGTAGGAATAAAAACGGTATTTTTCGCTAATAGCTGTTTGGTAGGCATGCATCACCTGTTCGCGACTGCTAAACGCCGATACCAGCATGATCAATGTCGACTCCGGCAAATGAAAGTTGGTGATAAGCGCATCTACCACTTTAAACTGATAACCCGGATAGATAAAAATCTGCGTATCACCACTGTAGGCAATCAACTGTCCGGCGCCCTGCGCCGCCGCCGACTCCAGCGAACGCACCGAGGTGGTGCCCACCGCCACCACTTTATTACCACGCGCCTTACAGGCGGCAATAGCGTCGACTACCTGTTGCGAGACCTCAATGTATTCGGCGTGCATCTTGTGCTCCAGCACATTGTCTACCCGCACCGGCTGAAAAGTCCCGGCACCGACATGCAAGGTCACAAAAGCACATTCAACGCCTTTGGCTTTGAGTTTTTCCAGTAAAGGCACATCGAAATGCAAGCCGGCAGTAGGAGCAGCCACTGCACCGGGTTTTTCGTTATATACGGTTTGATAGCGGGCTTTATCTTCTGGCGTATCTGGCCTGGCGATGTAAGGGGGCAGCGGCATATGACCTAAACGTTCCAGCATCTGCAGCACAGGCTCATCACCCATTACTTGTAACTCAAATAATTCGTCATGGCGCTGATTCATCCGTACTTCGGCCGAATTTTCCAGCACCAGCATCGTTCCGGGTTTTGGTGCCTTACTGGCGCGAACATGGGCTAAAAAACGTTTATCATCCAGCATTCGCTCTACCAAAACCTCTACCTTGCCACCCGAGGCTTTCTGGCCAAACAAACGGGCGGGGATCACTCTGGTATTGTTAAACACCAACAGATCGCCTGCTTGCAGCAGCTCACTGATATCGCGAAAAATGCGGTGGCTTAACTGGCCGCTGTCGCGCTGCATACACAATAAACGGCTGGCTGAACGCTCAGGCTGTGGCACGCTGGCAATCAGCTCTGGCGGTAATTCAAAACTAAAATCTGATACTTGCATAGGATCCTGCCTGGCTTAACCGGCCAGAGTAGTTGAAATGAATGGTGGTACTGCGTTATTACTACGATGCTATTTTAACGAATATTCACCCTTTATGCCTGACATTTTGTCGTTAATACCTTGGCGATAAGCTCAGTCATCGCCCGGTAACTGCCCGCTTTGTTTGAGGTGGGCCGCCAGGCCACACCGATATCACGATAAGCAAAGCCACTGCTCGGGCTTTGTGCCAGCAGCTCAGTACCTTCTAGTAAGCCACTGTTGATGGCCATTTGTGGCAAAAAGGTCACCCCCAATTGGTTATTGACCATCTGGGTTAACGTATGCAGGCTGGTCGCAAAAAACGGGTTGACCTTACGGCTGTCTTCCAGTTCACAGGCTTTTACCGCGTGGCCGGTAATACAATGCTCGCGCTCCAGCAAAAAAATACTCTCATCCGGCCATTGATGAATATCCTGATTAAAACCTCGCCCCAACCAGTCTTTATGTAACACCAGCTTAAAGGCATCCTGCGCCAGCACTTCAGTATGAAAAGCGCCGGTATCATAAGGCAGCGCCAGTAGCACCATATCCAGCCGGCCTTCTGCCAGCGCATGCAAGGAATTGTCTGAGGTATCTTCACGCAGCAGCAGTTGCAAGTCAGGGTAACGTTGCCGGCACGCTGTCATCACCTCACTAAGCACAAAAGGCGCAATAGTCGGGATACACCCCAGCCGGAATGGCCCTGCCATCGGCTTACCCTGCGATTTAGCAAATTCAGTTAACTCTTCACACTGCTCGACAATTTGCCGGGCATGGCGCACCACATCTTCACCCAATGGCGTAAAAATAAAGGTTTTGTGATCGCGTTCCAGCAGCTGTGCCTGCATGGTTTCTTCCATATTGGCAATGGCCGCGCTCAGCGTAGATTGGCCAATAAAACAAGCTTCTGCGGCCCGACCAAAGTGCTGGTGCTCATGAAGCGCAAGCAAGTATTGCAGTTGTTTGATGCTGGGTAGGCGCTTCATTTATTCATCCGATTAAAAGTCATAATTATAACTATAAAAATAGATTTTTGACTTTAATGCCAACCTCGGGCATGTGCAAGACCTAAGATCCACTGCTCAAAAAAAAGCCCTCATGCAAGAGGGCTTTTCTGGGATAATCTTGATTAACCTAAAGGACGGTATACCTTATGGCCTTCAATACGCATCGCTTTTAAACGACGGCCCGCCGCAGATTCATTCACATTCAGGATATGATCACCAATCCGCTCTAAGCGATTAAGCATATCAATAAATACCACGCCGGCACGAGGGGCATAATCGCCGTTTTCCAACCGCAGGTAGTGATTATCACGGAACTGATCGCGTAAGCGGTCAATCTGATTTTCATTATCAATGGCGCCGTCCAGCTGCACGGCAGCAGGCTCTTTTGCTACGTTCGCATTCATGGTATTGATAGCCACAGCCAGCGCCTGCATCATCTGCAGCATTTCTTCAGTTGCTTGCTCCGGCCACTTAGAATCGGTTTCTGTCATCCGCTCATGCAACTTGGAGATTTGATAATAAATATCTGCTACCCGCTCCATGTCATTGATCATGGTCTGCATAAAGCGAATGCGGCCGGTCAGCGCATGCTCCAGGTTAGTATTTTCACTGATCTGTACCAGATAATCAGAAATCTCTACTTCAAACTGGTCGGTGGCTTCTTCAAATTTGTGAATTTTATCCATCAGCTTTTCGCGAGCCTGAGTGGGCAAAGGCAAAAACAGCAATTCGGTTACCGATTCATGCATTTTATCGATTACCCCAGCAAACTGTTGGATCTCTTTCTGTGCCTGCTCTACTGCTAAACCGGGTGAGGTCATCACACCAGCACTGATATATCGTAAGTGGAACTCGTCATCTTTACCCCCGCGATCTGGCTGAATATATTCCACAAAACGCACCAAATATGGAATAAAAGCAAACAAGATAATGACATTTAACACATTAAAGAAGGTATGAAATAACGAGAGTCCTAAGGCCGCAGTGTCCCTGGTTTCAACTCCACCCGCCATGACCGATGCATTGCTGCCAGTAAAATACTGCATGATAAAGTCGATAAAATGCAATGCCGGATAAATCAAAGCAAGCATCCACAGCACACCAATAACGTTAAAAAAGAAGTGGAATCGCGCAGCTCGTTTGGCATGAACATTACCAACCAGCGCGGCAATATTGGCGGTTACCGTAGTCCCAATATTTTCACCAAGGATCATTGCGGCTGCTATAGGGAAAGAGATCCAGCCTTCAAAAACCATGACCAGCGTAATAGCAGTAGCCGCTGACGAGGATTGAGTAAGTAAGGTAAGAACAGTACCAACAACCACAAATAGAAGGAGCGAGAAATACCCATATTGGGCAAAACCATCTAGGAAAGCAAAAATGGCAGGGTTGCTATTTATGTCAGGTACCGCACCTTTAATAAAATCTAAACCAATAAATAAAATACCAAAGCCAACCATTGCCTCGGCAATATTTCGTAAACGGGTATTTTTTGAAAATAAAAAGGCAAAGAATACCCCTATAACCGCAACAGCAATTGACGTGATCTTAAACTTAAAGCCAAATAGCGCGACCATCCAGGCTGTTATGGTAGTACCAATATTAGCACCCATAATAACCCCGGTAGATTGTACAAAAGTCAGTAAACCCGCGTTTACGAAGGTTACAGCCATCACAGTGGTAGTCGTAGACGATTGGGTAATAGCAGTAGTGGCAAAGCCTGTTAGCACCCCGGTCAGGCGGTTGCGGGTCATACCGCTTAGAATGCCCTTTAAACGATTGCCAGCAATTTTTTGCAGGCCCTCACTGAATATTTTCATACCGAAAATAAAAATACCGAGTGAACCGATCAACTGCAGAAAATCAAATAACGAATAATTCATGGTTATTGCCTTTTTTCATTTAAACAGCGCCATTGATTTTCAACTGCTTGAAGTCATTGGTAATGATTAAATTTGTGCGATTCGCGCACTAAGGCGGGCATTATAACCCTGAATTTGACTGTAATAAAAATGAAATATTAATACAGACTGAAGTCAGTCCACCCAACCCATTAAACTGCGGGTTGAGCGAACTAAAATTGACAACGCCGGCTTAGCTGCGCGCTTCTTTTTCCAGCGTTTCTTCTGAACTGTGACGCACCACTTTACCCTTCACAAAAAAGATAATGTATTCCGACAGGTTTTTGCAGCGGTCACCAATACGCTCCAGCGAACGGGCTGACCAGAGCACATTCATGATTTTTGGAATAGAGCGCGGGTCTTCAATCATATAGGTCATTAGCTGACGGGTAATGGCTTCGTATTCGCGGTCTACTTTTTTATCTTCTTTATGTACCGTTAACGCCGCTTCCACATCCATGCGGGCAAAAGCATCCAGTACATCGTGCAGCATCTGGCCAACGTGACGGCCTAAATTATCCAGATTGACCAATAAATCCTGCTGGGCACTGTTGAATGATTCCAGGGCTACCTTGGCAATACGGCGGGTTTCATCACCAATGCGCTCTAAATCGGCGATGGTTTTTAAAATGGCCATAATTAAGCGTAAATCACTGGCCGCAGGCTGACGCTTAGCGATAATGCGGGTGCATTCCTGGTCAATTTGCAATTCCCAGTCATTTACCATTAAATCGTTTCGAATGACTTGCTGCGCTAACTCACTGTCACTGTTCGCAATAGCGGTTAATGCATCATACAACTGACGTTCGATCAGACCGCCCATCGCCATGACATGATTACGAACTTGCTCTATCTCTTCATTAAACTGACTAGAGATGTGCTTTGATAAATTTAACTTATCCATTGACGGAGTCCTTGCTGCTGTAAAATGCCTGTGTTGTTCACTGCTCAGCCAAAGCGCCCGGTAATGTAATCTTCAGTGGCACGCTGGCTAGGATCAGTAAACATTTTATTTGTTTCATCAAACTCAACCAGCTGGCCCATATTTAAAAAGGCGGTATAGTCTGACACCCGGGCCGCTTGTTGCATATTGTGCGTCACTATCACTATAGTGTAGTGCTGCTTTAAATCGTACATCAATTCTTCAATTTTCAAGGTCGAAATCGGGTCCAGCGCCGATGCTGGTTCATCCAGCAATAACACTTCCGGCTCTATGGCAATAGCCCGGGCAATGACTAGCCGTTGCTGCTGGCCGCCAGACAAATTGACTGCACTCTCATGTAGACGATCCCGTACTTCATTCCACAGAGCGGCTTTTTTAAGCGCCGCTTCCACCAGTTCATCCAGCTGACGCCCGCGGCTGATACCTTGTAAGCGTAGGCCAAAACCCACATTTTCGTAAACACTGTGCGGAAAAGGATTGGGCTTTTGAAACACTATGCCTACTCTGCGCCGCAATTCCGCCACTTCAATGTCTGGCTGATAAATATCCAGGCCATCTAACAGCACCCGACCTTCGGTCACGGTTTCATCCAGCAACTCGTTCATGCGATTAAAGCTGCGTAATAAGCTGGATTTGCCGCAGCCCGACGGGCCTATTAGCGCGGTAATATGGTGCGCAGGTATGCGCAAATTAATGCGTTGCAGCACAGTTTTATCGGCAAACTTTAAGGATAAATCCTGTACATCCAGTTTAATGGCAACGTCAGTGTTCATATATTACTCTGCTATTGTGACATTTTTATTACTTCAATCATTATCAGCTATTGCTTGTTGCCGATAACGTCGGTTCAGCCGCTTACGTAAACGATATGCCGCCAGGTTGAACAAAAAGATCAGCATAATCAGTACCAATGCCGAGGCAAATACCAGCGGCTCTGCTTGTTGCGCCGCCGGACTTTGCATTCCGGCATCATAGATATGCATACCCAGACTGGTGATTTTTTGCTGCAGCTGTATGTAAGGAAACTCAGTAGTAAAGGGCAGCAGCGGTGCCGATTTCACCACCCCAACAAATATTAAAGGGGCCACTTCACCGGCGGCCCTTGCTATGGCCAGCATCAAGGCAGTAACCATGGCCGGCGAGGCCTGTGGCAGCACAACCTTCCAGATCACTTCGGCTTTGGTCGCCCCCAAGGCAAAACAGCCTAAACGCAGATTTTTAGGAATGCTGGCCAGGCCCTGCTCGGTCGCAACAATCACCACCGGCAGCGTTAATAACGCCAGTGTTAACGATACCCATATTAAACCTGGGGAACCGAAGGTGGGCGTAGGCAAGCCTTCAGCGTAGAACAGCCGATCAATACTGCCACCAAGAAAATACACAAAAAAGCCGAGGCCAAACACGCCATAGACGATGGCAGGCACCCCGGCCAGATTATGCACCGCAATACGAATTAATCTGACCAGCACGCCGTCTTTCGCATATTCATGCAGGTAAACGGCAGCTAGCACACCCAGTGGCGTGACCAACACCGACATCAACAACACCATCAGTACCGTACCCACAATCGCTGGAAACAAGCCGCCATCACTGGAAGAGCCGCTAAGAAACTGCCACCAATTTTGCAGATAATGCCAGATTTTGCTGCCAAGGTGCCCCTGCTCAGGCCAAAACACCCCGGCGCTTTGCACCACGATAAACAGCAGTAGTGCGCCAACCAGTAACAGGCTGAGTGCCACGGCTGCGGCATTTAACCAAATCCAGGGCTGACCCTGGCGAAACCAGTTACGCAACATGGTTACAACCTCTGATATTTTTTACGCAAGCGCTGGCGAATAATTTCAGCGGCGGTATTGGCGACAAAGGTAAAGAGTAACAACAATAAGGCCGCGACAAACAGCACCCTAAAATGGCTACTGCCCACGGTGGCCTCTGGTAACTCAATAGCCAGGGTGGCGGTTAAACTGCGCAAGCCCTCAAAGATATTAAAATTGCTCACCGGGCTGTTACCGGTGGCCATCAGCACTATCATGGTTTCACCGATAGCACGGCCAAAACCGACCAGACTGGCGGCGATTAAGCCTGGCGCGGCTAACGGCAAGCTAATTTTCAACACCGCCTGCCAGGGCGTGGCGCCCAGCGCCAGGGCACCACGGGTAAGTTGCGACGGCACCTGCTGCATTACATCTTCGGCTATAGCAAAAATCCCGGGGATCACCGCAAAACCCATGGCAATGCCGACAATAAGCGCATTACGTTGTTCGTAATATATACCCTGCTCATCCAGATAAAAACGTAAGCCATCGGTAAACAGCCAGCTGTCTAACTGGCTGCCGGCCGTAAACGCCAGCAAACTTATCAGAACAATCCACAACATCAACAACAGCACTTCACGCCCACCCTGCCACTGCTGCTGCCAGTGCTTGGGCAAGCGTGGCCATAGCGCCGCTAATAGCAAGACACTCAGCGGCAATAACAACAACCAGAGCGCTAAGCCTAATAAATGTTGCTCTATCACAGGCGCTAACCAGACCGCAGCAATAAAACCCAAAATAACCGTTGGAAAAGCCGCCATCAGCTCAATCAGCGACTTAATGCGCCGCCGTGGTTTGGCCGGTAAAAAACAAGCACAATAAATGGCAGCCATGATTGCTAAAGGCGCAGCAATAATGGTGGCATAAAATGCCGCTTTTAAGGTGCCACTGGTTAACGGAATTAATGAAAACTTCGGTTGATAGTCATCGGCTGCAGACGAGGTTTGCCAAATCGTTTCAGGCTGGGCAAAGCCCTCATACCAGACACTGTGCCACAGCGTTTGCCAGCTGATTTCCGGGTGAGGATTGGCAAGCGCATAACGATGTTGCTCTGTGGCACTGTACAAGCTTAACAGCTGATTATCCGCTGAAAACACCATAGCCTGAATATTAGTCAGGCCAGTATCATACTGCCACAATGGCTTGCCGCGGGCAGAATAAAACACCGCCAGTTGCCCCGCTGCATTTAACGTAGCAAAACCGCGACGGTGCTGCTCAGAGGCTATCTGCACTATCGCCGCCTGTTGTGCAAGTAGCTCACGGCTCAGGGTAAATTGTGGCTGCCCCTGCGCATCCGCCACTAAAAACCACTGCTGCAAACGGCCGCTTCGATAGCCGGCCAGCAAGGCCTGCCCGGCTGACATCCAGACTATACTGGTCAGGGTGTCACTGCTGTCGCTTAAACGCCATTGCTGAATACAGCCTGCCGCGACTGATGTTTGCTTTAAACACGCCTGCAAGGCGGCATCGACCTGCAACACATAGTCACCCGAGGGCGAAATAGCTTGCATGAGCTCAGCGCCTGACAGCGCTGGCTGTGAAGGCGCTAACGAAACGCTGTAGGGTACCGGCGCCAGCGCCGAGCCTTTGACACCACGAAACAACGGCAGTACTTCACTGAATAAATAGATAAACAGTGCTGCCAGCATTAGCACCACGCTGATACCGGACAAGCCTATCAGCGTTTTAAATAAGCGGTTGTACCAGCGGCGACGGCGCTGAATACGTGTTGGCGCAGTTAACTTAGGGGCAGACTGGCTCATGGCAGCGCCAACTCAGAAGCTAAGCCAAGCTGCTGCTGCCAATGCTGTATTAGCTCCACTGGCAACGGCAAAAAACCATCAGCTTGCACTAACTGCTGGCCTTTGGCAGAGAGTACCAGTGTTAAAAAGGCCTGCTCATTTGCCGCCAGGCGTTTGCCCGGTTCAAGGTTAACGTAAATATATAATTGCCGGGCCAGCGGGTAACGACCAGATAACGCATTATCCAATGTCGGCGCCACTGCATCCTCACCATTGGCCGCCAGCGCCAACACCTTTACCCCTGAGGTAGCGTAACCAATACCGGAATAGCCAATACCCGTCACCGACTGACTTATGGCTCTGAGCATAGCGGAGGAGCCCGCCAGCTGGTTGGTGCGGGGCTTAATATCGCCGTTACACAACACATGTTGCTTAAAAAAGCCATAGGTACCCGATACCGAGTTACGGCTGAACAGATTGATATAGCGTTGCTGCCAGCGCCCAGTTAATCCCAGCTGCCCCCATTGCTGAATGTCCCCGGTACCACCACAGCGGCGATTAATGGAAAATACGGCATCCAGTTGCGCTAAACTGATGTGTGTTAAAGGATTATCAGGATGTACATAGACTGCCAGCAAATCTATCGCCACGGGTATAGCCGTAGGCGGGTAACCAAAACGCTGTTCAAACTGCTGTAGCTCGCTCTGGCGCATGGCGCGGCTCATATGCCCAAGGGCGGCGGTACCTTCAATTAAGGCGACGGGGGCGGTGGAGGAACCACTACTTTGCAGCTGAAAGTTAACTTGCGGGAAGTGGCGCTTAAATTCGTCGCCCCATAATTGCATTACCTGATGCATGGTATCTGAACCAACACTGCTCAGGTTACCGCCCGGGCTAGCCTTTAAGGTCGGCGCACAAGCTACAGCCAGACATAAGCCCATAATCAGCACGATGTTAGATCCAGATGCCTTGTCGCCACTTAGCACGCGCTCTGCCCCTTTGTCACCTGATGCCCCTCTGTCGATTTAGTTAGCCAGTTTATCTTATAACAGCAGGCAGGGACAAAACAGTAAACGAAAATAAATAGTTAGATTGCGTTCAAAAATCATCAGCTTGCGTCTACACTCCATATACCCATCTGCTAACAGGTACACACCAAGCAAGCCAGGCATTAGCCGCTGTGCTTAGTAAGGATTTTTAAGGAAGCGAATATGAAGCAGTTAGTCTTAACCTTAATTGGTAAAGATAGATCCGGTTTAGTCGAACAGCTGGCCAGCGTCATTAATCAACATAATGGCAACTGGATGGCCAGTAACCTTAGTCACCTGGCCGGATATTTTGCCGGCATTTTACAGGTAGAAGTGGCCGAGCAGGATTTAGCCGCCCTGACTGAGGCGCTGCAGCAAATCACTGAGCTGAATATTAAAATTCAGCATGGTGAAGAGGTTGTGCTGAACATCGATAAACAGCTGAAATTCGTGATCACCGGTAATGACCGCCCGGGCATAGTGCGTGAACTGTCTACAGTGTTAAAACACAAAGGTTCAAACATTATTCATTTTGAAAGTGCCAAACAAAGCGCGCCAAACTGGGGTGTGCCGTTATTCAGCGCCGTGGCCACTGTAGAGCTGCCATCAGGCCTTAGCCGTGATGATGTCGTAGAAGCCCTGGAAGCAATAGCGACCGATATCATAGTAGACATAGAATAAAGTGATTAACGCCTTAGCGCCTTCATTTTTTTGTCACAAAAAAGACATAGAGTGAAGGCCTTTACTCTCGCCGGATTGTATTAAATGGACCTGATAGCGCAGCAAGCTACTGCCGATTTTCCTAATTCCCCACGTGAACTCAGCTGGCTGGCGTTTAATGGCCGGGTGTTGCAGGAAGCGGCCGATGAACGCAACCCACCGATAGAACGCCTGCGGTTTTTAGGCATTTACTCCAATAATATGGATGAATTTTTCCGGGTTCGGGTAGCCGATGTAAAACGCCGCGTTTTACTGAAAAAATACCAGTCAGATGAGCAGGAAGATGCCGAGCAGCTACTGCAGCAGATCCAAAAAGTGGTGCTGGCGCTTGGGGAGCAGTTTAATAAAATTTACTTAGACATTCAGTTAGAACTGCGTAAGCACAACATAGAACTGATTGATAACCATAAACTCACTGAAGTGCAATCGGCCTGGATTAAAGATTTCTTCCGCACCGAAGTAAAACGCCATATTTCGCCGATGATTTTATCCAGTGATGAAGTACGGCTGGCACGTAATCTGGAAGACAACACCACCTATTTAATGGTGGAAATGACCGGTCAAGGCAAACCTGAGTATGCCATTGTCCAAGTGCCCACTGACGAGATATCCCGCTTCATTGAGTTACCACTGCATTTAAATACCCGCAAGAAAAATGGCCATTACCGGCGGCAAATTTTGCTACTGGACGACATTATTTTGCATTGCCTGGCTGATTTATTCAGTGGTTTTTTTGCATTTGAGCAAATCCAGGGGTTTTCATTAAAGTTAACCCGCGACGCCGAATACAATATCAGCGATACGCTGGATCAAAGCCTTATCGATAAAATGTCTAAGGGGATCCGGCAACGGCTGCAATCTGAGCCGGTTCGTCTGGTTTACGATGCACAGATGCCCGAGCAAATGCTCAAGGTACTGAATAAACAGCTGGGTACCAGCTCGGCTGACTCGCTGATCCCGGGCAGCCGTTATCGCAACTTCAAAGATTTTATCGGCTTTCCGAATATTGGTCATCAAAGCCTGGAGTTTCCGCCGCTGCCGCCGTTACCCAGCCCGGAGTTTGAAGCCCATACCACCACCTTTGATGCCATTCGTGCCAGCGATATTTTGCTGTACTACCCCTATCATAACTTTGGTTATTTTACCGAGTGGGTACGCCAGGCGTCATTTGACCCTAAAGTGACTAGCATTAAACTGACCATGTACCGGGTGGCCAAGCACTCCAGAGTGATTCACTCGCTGCTCGATGCCGTGCGCAACGGTAAAAAAGTGACGGTAGTGGTAGAGTTAAAAGCGCGCTTTGATGAAGAAAATAACATTAATTGGGCTAGACGGATGACCGATGCCGGCATTCGGGTGGTATTTGGCCTGACCACGCTAAAAATTCACTCTAAATTGTGCTTAATCAGCCGCCAGGAAAAAGGCAAACAGGTACGTTACGGCCATATCGGCACCGGTAATTTTAATGAAAAAACCGCCCGTATTTATACTGATATGAGCCTGTTTACCTGCCAGAGTGATATTACTGACGAAATAGAGCAGGTGTTTGAGTTTATTGAACATACTTACCGGCCATTCCAGTTTAAACACCTGATAGTGTCGCCCACCTGGAGCCGGCCGCGCTTAATGTCATTAATTCAGCGCGAAATTGATTTTGCCATTAGTGGCCGCAAGGCTGAAATCTTTTTAAAAATTAATAACCTGGTTGATCATCAGATTGTGGAACTGCTGTACCGGGCCAGTCAGGCAGGCGTTAAAATCCGCATGATCATTCGTGGCATGTGCTCACTGGTACCGGGCGTACCTGGCAAAAGCCAGAATATCAAAGTGATTAGTGTACTGGACCGCTTTTTAGAGCACGCCCGGGTCTACGTATTTCATAATGGTGGCGACACCGACGTCTATTTATCTTCTGCAGACTGGATGACCCGTAATATCGATCAGCGGATTGAAGTCGGGGTGCCTATTTATGACGCCCGCATTAAACAGCAGGTGCTCAACACCCTGGATATTCAATGGCGCGATAACGTAAAAGCCCGTATTATTGATGCTAAGCAAGCCAATAACTATGTTAAACGCGGCAATAAACGTAATAACCGATCGCAACAACAGATCTATGATTACTTTGCCAGATTATCCTTGATTGAACAGGCAGAACAGGATCTTTGACTACACCTCTTATTGTGTCAGAAACCAGCGCAGCGGCCAGTATCAGCACTGAACCGGCTGCCGCGCCCTATATCGCCGCGGTTGACTTAGGCTCTAACAGCTTTCACATGGTTATTGCCCGTATTGTTGAGGGCGATATTCAGCTTTTGCACCGCGAAAAACAAAAGGTGCAATTAGCCGAAGGCTTAAATGAAGATTTGGTATTAAGTGAAGAAGCAATAGAGCGCGGCCTGAATGTACTGGCGCAATTTGCTGATACGCTACAACCTTTTGCGCCGCAATCGGTGCGGGTGATTGCCACCTATACCCTACGCCGGGCGAAAAATTCTGCCACCTTTTTACGCCGTGCTAAAACGTTGTTTCCATTTCCGATTGAAGTGATTTCCGGTCAGGAAGAAGCGCGTTTTATTTATCAGGGCGTGGCGCACTTTGAGCATTTTGCCGGCCGCCGGTTGGTAATGGATATTGGCGGCGGCAGTACTGAGTTTGCCATAGGGGAAGGCTCGCAACCGCTCAGGTTAAGCAGTCGCAACATGGGCTGTGTCAGTTATGCTAAAAGCCATTTTGCCGCTGGAAAAATCAGTGGCAAACGTTTTGAACGGGCCATTATTCAAGCTGAGCAGGAATTAGAGCCTATTGTCAGCAGCTTTAAAACGGCCGGCTGGCAACAGGCGGTAGGCACCTCGGGTACCATTAAAACCATCCGCGATATAGTACAGGGCTTTGGCTGGAGCCAGGGTGCCATTGAGCTGCCTATGTTACTGGCGCTGAAAGATAACCTTATTCAGCATGAAAACAGCGCGCAACTGGACTTACCCGGCCTGACCGATGATCGCAAATTGCTGATTTGCTCCGGCCTGGCCATTTTGATTGCCGCCTTTCGCATGTTACAGCTGGATCAGATGGTTTATATCGATGCCGCGCTGCGCGAGGGCGTGCTGTATGAAATGAGCGATCGGCTACAACATCTGGATATTCGTGAGCACACCATTCAAAGCTTAGTGCGCCGTTATGATATTGATCAGGCGCAGGCGGCCCGGGTACAGCACACGGCACTACTGCTGTTTAGTCAGGTTCGCCAGCCATGGCAATTAACCGATGAAGATGCGCTGCTGCTGGGTTTTGCTGCCACTATTTATGAAATTGGTTTGCACATTAACTCCTCCGGCGTGCAAAAACATTCGGCTTATATTATTCAACACGCCAACCTGCCTGGCTTTAACCAGGAGCAACAACTGCTATTGGCCTGCCTGGTGCGCTTTCACCGCCGCAAAATCCGCGCTGATGAAATTCCGATGTTCAGCCTGTACCAAATCCCCCAGGTGATCAACCTGCTGGTGTTACTCCGACTGGCCGTGTTGCTGAATCAAAAGCGTCGCGATGATTTTGTGCCCGAGCTGACACTAAGTGCCGCCAGCCAGCAGTTGCAATTAGTGTTGCCCACCGAGTGGCTGACACAGCAAAGTTTGCTGTCAGCCGATTTACTGCTGGAGCAAAAAGCCCTGAAAAAAATCGCCTTTAGACTCGAGTGCCCGGGTTTAGCTGATACCCTTAGCGCTTAACCAAGAGACGCATTACACAGCATATTGTTTTTTTATTGCCCGATGTCCATGGCGATTTTTCGGATAAAAAATTCGGCATAGTAAAGCGATTCTTTGTTATCAAAACCAAATTTGCTCACCAATAGTGTCGCCAATTCTGGGGCGGTGATATCTTTATCAATGACAGATAGCACTTTGTAAAAGGTTTCGTTGACCGCCTTATATTGCAGCAGTTCGGGCGTGAGCTGTAAGCGCGCAGCAGCCTTGGCCACAGGTTTTGGCGACTTATTGCGTGGTTGTTGACAGTGGGCAAAAAGCAGCGTTTCCAGGCGGTGTTGCGAATCTAAATTGCTGTTGAGATACGTGAGGCTGCTGGTGTCGCTGCTCACCCGTTGAAAATACTGACCAAAGGCGTCGCAGATTTCCTCTGGCGTCCATTGTTGTTCGGCATGGCTTTTGTGCACATTGGCCGGGCCAAAGAAGATCAGGCTGGCGTCTTTTTTCAATGCCGGTAACAGGGCGCGGATGGCATCGCTAAAAGGCATATCCAGAATATCCAGAAACCAGGGGGCGATAATGTAATCGAAGCTTTGTGGTGCAAAAGGCAATTGTGGGTAGCTGGCTATGATGGATTGATGATTAGCCACAACCAGCGGTGGCTTTTGTATAGACCAGCGCTGGGCGGTTTTTTCAATGCTGCTGGGATAGAGGCTATAGTCATATAGCGCTATTTTTTGCCCCTGCATTATCGCATCAGCCGTTAAGGCTAAAAAGGGGTTGTGCTCTAAAGAAACAAAACGAACATCCGGAAACCTTTCTGCCAGCCCATAGCTTAGACCACCAGCCCCTGAGCCTAGAACCAACACATTTTGCGCCTTTTTAGCAAGGTGCGCGCTGACATACTCCAGATACTGCTGCAGCTCATCGCCAGGCCAACACCAGTCTCGGAAAAACAATTTGAAGTAGGAATAAATTTGCTGGCTTGAGGGCAGTACAGGCACTTGTGGGTAGGTTAAAAAAGCATGCAAGGATTGTTGTAAATAGCTGAGGTTATGCTGCCGCGCTATCGCTTGTTGTTTAAGGCGCCCTTTAGTCAGCGCAGATTGAGCACTTTGGCTGAGGGCTTGAGCAAAGGCAATCTGCTGACTTTCTTCTTGCAAATAATGTTGAATTTTAGTGCCCCACTCCAATAACCCCATGCCCGGGTTAGGATAGAGGCAAGGAATGCCATTCAAAAATGGGTAGGCCTGCTTGGGGCCGTGCAGTTTGCCTGCCTCCAAACGCAGGCTGTCGCCGCTACCAGGGCAGCGTAATAGCGGGAGTATCCAGTCTTGCATGATAAAGTCTGTATCATTGTTGAATGCCACTATCCTAGCATAAACAGGCTGCAGCAGCGGTCATTTTACCTCCTGCCCCGGCAGACGCTGAGAATTTAAACTGGTATAAAGGCTGCTGAATCGCTATAATCCTGCGCTTAAAAATTATCAACACAACAAAAATTCCATGAGGATAGGCCGGTGTAACGATTCAACCTATTAAAAAATTGCAAAAAAGTTGGGGCTAGCAACTCAGAGCTCGCTATAGGCGACACGTGAAGAGAAAGCGCAACTTTAAACGTAATTTTGCTGTGTTGTTCCTATTACCACCGTATTACCACACTTATTGGATATTGTATGTTGAAATCTATTCAGCAGAACTGGTTCTCTAATATCAGAGGCGATGTTCTGGCCGCTATCGTTGTGGCACTGGCACTCATTCCTGAAGCCATTGCTTTTTCTATCATTGCCGGCGTTGACCCCAAAGTCGGTTTGTATGCGTCTTTTGCCATTTGTTTAATTATCTCATTTACCGGTGCTCGCCCCGGTATGATCTCTGCCGCGACCGGCGCCATGGCGCTATTAATGATTACGCTGGTAAAAGAGCATGGCTTAGAGTATTTGTTAGCGGCCACTTTATTAACCGGTGTCATTCAAATTGTGTTTGGTCTATTGAAACTGGGCGATTTAATGCGCTTTGTGTCGCGCTCTGTGGTCACCGGTTTTGTGAATGCGCTGGCGATTCTGATTTTTATGGCGCAATTACCAGAACTCAGCGGTACCTATGGCACAACCACCGTCTATGGCATGACGGCCTTAGGCCTGGCGATTATTTACCTGTTCCCCTATGTCACTAAAGCTATTCCATCACCGCTGGTGTGTATTGTAGTACTGACCGCGCTGGCGTTCTATTTTGGCATGGATATCCGTACTGTGGCCGATATGGGCGAGCTACCAGATAGCCTGCCTATTTTCTTATGGCCAGACGTCCCTCTTAACTTTGACACCCTGCAAATTATCTTTCCTTATGCTTTAGCGCTGGCAGTAGTAGGCATTCTGGAATCCTTAATGACGGCAACCATTGTTGATGATTTAACCGATACCTCAAGTAATAAAAACCGCGAATGTGTCGGTCAGGGTGTGGCCAATATTGGCTCAGGCCTGATTGGTGGCATGGCCGGTTGCGCGATGATTGGTCAGTCGATTATTAACGTCAAATCCGGTGGTCGTACGCGATTATCCACGCTATTAGCCGGGGTAATTTTGCTGGTCATGGTGGTATTTTTAGATAAATGGGTCGGCATGATCCCGATGGCTGCACTGGTGGCGGTGATGATTATGGTGTCTATCGGTACCTTTAGCTGGTCTTCGGTAAAAGATTTAAGCAAGAACCCGAAAAGCTCTTCGGTGGTGATGATCATGACAGTGATTGTGGTGGTATTTACCCATAACCTGGCGTATGGCGTATTAGTGGGCGTATTGTTAAGCGCACTGTTTTTTGCCAATAAAGTCGGCCAAATCTTGTATATCGGCTCTAGCCCATCAAAAGATGGCCACCAACGAACTTATAGTGTGATAGGCCAGGTGTTTTTCAGCTCCAGCGAGCAGTTTGTCAGCGCCTTTGACTTTAAAGAAGCCGTAGAAAAAGTCACTATCGATTTGAGCAAAGCGCATTTTTGGGATATTACCGCCATTAGTTCTCTGGATAAGGTAGTCATTAAATTCCGCCGCGAAGGTACCGAGGTAGAGCTGGTTGGCTTAAATGAAGCCAGCGCTACGCTTGTCGATAAATTTGCCGTACATAATCAGCCAGATGCCGTTGAAAAACTGATGGGCCACTAGGAGAGTCATGATGAGCAGAAAAGTACTGGCGTGTATTGACGCCTCCCCCTATGCCCAAGCGGTTTGTGACTATGCAGCCTGGGCTGCCAAAAAACTCAATGTTGCCATGTCGGTAATTCATGTACTGAATAAATCGGCTAAGCCCGCTGCGACAGATTTAAGTGGCAGCATTGGCCTGGGTAGCCAGGAAGCGCTATTGGCGCAACTGGCAAAGCTGGATGAAGCGCACGGCAAACTTACCATGGAAAGCGGCCGCATTATGCTGGACGCGGCCCAGGCCCGGGTTGAAGCCGCCGGCGTTAAAGCGGTTGATCAGCGTTTACGCCATGGTCAACTGGTAGAAACCCTCGCCGAACTGGAAGATGAAACCCGCTTACTGGTATTGGGCAAACGTGGCCTGAGCAGTGCTGACTCCCACGGCCATATGGGTAGCCATGTCGAGCGGGTTATCCGTACCTTGCACAAACCAATATTGGTGACTCAGCAAAACTACAGCGAGCCGAAAAGCATTATGCTGGCCTATGATGGCAGTGCTACGGCATTAAAAGGCATTGAAATGCTGGCTGCCAGCCCCTTGGGTAAAGGCCTGCCGGTGCATCTGGTGATGGCCGGTGCCAACACCGCCGCAACCCAGGCACAAATGGACGCCGCAGCGAGCATTTTACGCCATGCCGGTTTTGACACTACGCTGGCCATTATTGGCGGTGAGCCAGAAGACGTATTGCACCAGTACCAGCAGCAACACCATATAGACCTGCTGGTAATGGGTGCCTACGGCCATTCGCGTATCCGCCAGTTTATTGTTGGCAGCACCACTACTGCCATGATAAGCCGGGCTAAATGTAGTTTGCTGATCCTGCGTTAAGCCCATTAGGCCCGGTGCCATACCGGGCCATCGTTTTTGCGCCAACCTCACGGATACCTGCTAGCCTTATGCGTTTAATTAGTTGTTTAACCCATATTCAGCCACAAGCTGAGCACAGAATAGCCGAACGTATCGCCACCCGCGCTATCGTTCTCAACGGCGAGCAGATACTGCTGTTATACACAAGACGTTATAACGATTACAGCCTGCCCGGCGGCGGTGTTGACGACGGTGAAGCGCTAACCGAGGCACTGCTGCGTGAGTTGCGCGAAGAAACCGGCGCCCAACAGATCAGCATTCTGGCAGAGTTTGGTCGGGTGGATGAATACCGGCCCTGGTATCGTAACGATATAGACGTGATGTTTATGCGCTCATACTGCTACCTGTGCCAGATAACAGGTGAACTGGGAACACCACAACTGGAAGACTACGAGCAAGCCAATGGCATGCAAGTGCAATGGGTGAATATTTTTGAGGCAATTGCCCATAACCAAGCCGTGATGGCCAGCAACGCCGAATCCACTGGCTTATCCATAATACGCGAAACCTTGCTACTTGAAACTATTGCCCGCGAGTGTTTAACTGGTTGCGTACTGTAATAAAAGGTTTGGCAAGATTAGATATTTAGCAAAGGAGTGATTGTTGGGCATTTTTGAACGTTATTTATCCGTATGGGTTGGCTTGTGCATTGTTGCCGGCGTGCTGCTGGGCAATCTTTTTTTGGCGGTGTTTCAATCGATTGGCGACAGTGGTTGGCGTGCTGGTTGAAGTGCCGGTAATGTTATCGTTGGTCTGGTTTGCCAACCGCACCCGCCATTGGTTTGACTAACTAAATAAAATTAGTTAATTGCATTTAAAAGACTACTCATTTGCAAGCGGGCTTTACCGCTCGTTGCAAATCACTACACCATCACTTTAACTCTAAGTACCACTTTGCCGATCTCTGCTTTGTGCCAAAAGCGTAAATTCGCATTGAAGTTTTCAAATCTACGCTTTTAATCAAAAGCAGACATATGAACTAACTAAAAAATAATGTTCAGCAAGAGCCACAAGCACAGCACAAATCGCTCCCAACAGCATCGCTCATCTCGGTCGGGCAGCAGGTTTATTTTGGAAAAAAATGATGCCGCTTACCATGGCTCTGTACCCAACGTCAGCATTACCCGGCGGACAGCGATATTTGGCACTCTTATCGGATGAAAGAAGCACAAGAGAAGGCAGCGACCAGAGGCAAGGCCACAAACGGAAAGGGCCGGCTAAATGAAAACGCTGAAAATAACCACGCACTGGACACCGGGTGAGGCTGCATGTATATATGAAATGCTGGATCTGTTTCAAACCGCGATCTGGGAGGCCTATGGCAATGACATTACGGAGTTCTATATGGAAATCGCCAAAGCTCAAGCGCTGCACGAAGAGACATTTATTGATGACGGTAGCCACTAAAGACAAAATGCCCCTATATCCCTGTTATGTTGTCCGGGCGGCCATAGGCAGATTATAAGCGGTACAGTTTCGGTAAAACAACACAAAAACAGAAGCTTGGTTGTAAAATGTCTGAGGGATCCCCACGAATTTGACCATAGTATCAGCTCTTTTCCATTTTGATTAC
>NZ_DAINOE010000024.1:0-8990 GCF_036735525.1 Arsukibacterium sp.
TATACCTTGTTGCTATGCCGTCTAATTTTCGTTCAAAGATCAACAGCCTCTAGTTTTAAGATAGCTTTATCATAAATTTATCATCTTGCAATCAGGTGATAACCCTAAAGCTGCATTTACTTAATATAAATAGCATCGTTAAGATGACACAGATTTAGGTGTTAACCTAGAAGATAAAACCGCAATTTTGGTTATTAGCAGCAGAAACTCCGCTTAACGGACTGTGACTCTGGTATTATCCTAATCAGTAGTTTACTGAAACGCTGAGGTTGTGTATGACCATAGAGCTGTTTTTCGCGGTTCTGTTTTTTGCCTTTTCTACCACCATCACCCCAGGGCCCAACAATGTGATGATCATGTCATCTGGTGTTAACTATGGCATCAGACAGAGTATACCGCATTGGTTGGGGATCTGCCTGGGCTTTCCGCTGATGGTATTGCTGGTAGGTCTGGGCTTTGGCGTCGTGTTTGACCGTTTTCCGCATTTACATCAGCTGATTAAAATTATCGGCACTGTGTATTTACTCTGGTTAGCCTGGCGTATTGCCAGTGCCCGGCCTGAAAGTATCGCTACCGGTAAAAGCAAGCCTTTTAGTTTTTGGCAGGCTGCGTTATTTCAGTGGGTTAATGCCAAGGCCTGGGTCATGGCTTCCGGTGCTGTGGCGGCTTTTACCTCAGTGACTGGTGTCTATTGGTATCAGGTGCTGCTAATCACCCTGGCGTTTTTGTTGGTGGCCTTTCCCTGCGTTGGTCTGTGGCTGGTGTGTGGCAGTGCGCTGCGCCGGGTATTAACAGTGCCCTTGCTACACCGTATTTTTAATATCAGTATGGGGTTGCTGTTACTGTTATCGGTGGTACCGGTATTGCTGGAGATCTGGCGCTACTACTTCACAAGCAGTGCTTGAGGCTGCTAAGGTAGAGTGGATGAATGGCAGCGAAGAAAAAATACGTTTAGAGCATGAAGCCGCCCGAATTTTTATGCGCTTGTACGAGCAGCGTTTCGGGGTGAAAATGCGTCATATCTGGCATAATGAGCCGGCAAGACCTGACGTGTCTTGCTACTTCGCTGAGCAAAAGCTAGATCTGGAAATTGCGCATTTGTATGGCAGTGAAGTAGAAGCCATGCATATTCTTGGCCGCGATTTGTCAGTAGAAACCCACCGTGAATTACTCGCTTTACTGCGCACACCTGCGGAACATCGTTTATTAACAGCGCTGAATCGCATTATCAGCAATAAAGCAGACAAATATTATGACAGCAGCCAGGTTTGGCTGGTAATCCGCAATGCCAATCCGTTGTGGAGCCGACGTGAAATGCTTGAACACTGTGACAAATTGCATATGCCCAAGCGTCATCCGTTCAGCCAAATTTGGGTAGTGGGGGATATGAGTGGGCAGTCCGGTATTTTGCCGTTATACCCGCTTAAGCTATTACAGCAGGAGCAGCAACAATGCTAACCGGCTATCGATGGCTGGCGGCTAAACTCAAGCCGTTGCAACGGTTATTACAATGGCTGGCTCTGCTACTTTTTGCTCTGTTTATCTATCTGTTGTTGTTTGCCCCCGCCGGGCGCTCACAGTTGTGGCAATTTCCTGTACTTAGTGCACTGATTAGTTGCTTGTGTTTATTGCTGATCACGCTGTGTTTTGCTACGGATCCACTTAGTATTCGTCCGTCCGGCCTTTGGCCTGGTATTAAATACCGCTTGCATATACTGGGGCTTAAGCTGCTGGCGGTAGTGGTGAGCCTGGTGTCTTTGGTGGCAATTTATCTTGGGTTACGTGCTGTGCTCAGTATAATAGCCAACAGTTTTTTTTGACGCCTCTGTTTAACCTGACTAAAAGGTCACTCAATAGCTATGGCGATTAAGCTTCAATGGGATATTTTTTGTGCGGTCGTTGATAATTTCGGCGATATTGGCATTTGCTGGCGCTTAAGTCGGCAACTAGTAGCCGAGCATGGACAGCAGGTAAGGTTATGGGTAGATGATTTAGCCAGCTTTAAACAACTGTGCCACGAGCTTGATAGTTCAGCGAGCTCGCAGCAACTGGCTGGCGTGCAAATTTGCCACTGGCAGCCTAACACCGATTGGCAACAGTTTGAGGTGGCACAGGTGGTGGTGGAAGCGCTGGCTTGTACTATCCCTTTGCCATACCAACAGCAGATGGCAAAAAGCAGACAGCCGCTTATTTGGCTTAATCTTGAATATTTATCAGCAGAGCCCTGGATTGAGGGCTGTCATACTCTGGCATCTCCTCAACCCCATTTGCCCTTGACCAAGTATTTCTTTTTCCCGGGCTTTACTAAGGCCAGTGGCGGCTTGTTATTTGAACCGGCCTGGCTGTTACAATTACAGTCCTGGCAGCAGGATCACAGCCAACATCCGGCATTTTGGCAGCAACTGGGTATTGCTGATGCGGCTAATTTTGCCTGTAAAGTGTCACTGTTTGCCTACTCGCATTGCTATCTAGCGCAGTTGCTCCAGTATTGGCAGCAGGGCGAGCAGCGTACCTTGTGTCTGGTGCCGCCAGGAGAGCTGGCAACGCAGTTGCAAGCAAGCTATCCCGAACTAGTCCATTCCAGCCGGCTGGCGTTGGGGCAACTCACGCTAGTGTTGATGCCTTTTATTGCGCAACCAGACTATGACAAGTTATTGCACCTGTGCGACATTAATTTTGTGCGGGGGGAAGATTCGATTATCAGAGCACAATGGGCAAAACGGCCTTTTATCTGGCAAATTTATCGCCAGGCCGAGCAGGCTCACCTGCTAAAACTTAATGCATTTAGCCTTTTATACTGCCAACAATTAAATGCGCTGAGCGCAGCAGCAGTGCAGCAGCTGTTTACTGCCTGGAATACCGAGCAACCACTGTTGGCTGCCTGGCAAAATTTTTCTGAAAATCTTTATGCTATTCAGCAGCATAATATTGGTTGGTCTGCCCATTTACAGTCACATGGAGATCTTGCAAGCAACCTCGTGCGTTTTGCTGAAAAAAAATTTATAATGCTTCGCAATTTTTCCTAACAAGAAGATATTTCTAAAATGATGAAGACAGCCCAAGAAGTCCGCGCTGGCCAGGTTATCATGGTTGGTAGCGAAGCAATGGTAGTGTTAAAAGCCGAGTTCAACAAATCAGGCCGTAACGCTGCAGTAGTAAAAATGAAAATGAAAAACCTGCTGAACGGCCAGGGCATGGAAACGGTATACCGTGCTGATGACAAGTTTGAGCAAGTATTACTTGATACTAAAGAAGTGACCTACTCGTATTTCTCTGATCCTATGTATGTGTTTATGGACGAAGAATACAATCAGTATGAAATTGAAGCTGAAAACATGACCGAAGCGCTGAAGTATCTGGCTGATGGCATGGCATGTTCAGTGGTGTTTTATAACGAGCGGGCCATTTCTGTTGATTTACCGACGATAGTCGTGCGTGAAGTGGTGTACACTGAGCCTGCCGCTAAAGGCGATACCACTGGCAAGGTGATGAAGCCTGCTAAACTGGATACCGGTTTTGAATTAATGGTACCGGCTTTTGTTGATATTGGCGATAAAATCGAAATTGACACCCGTACTGACGAATACCGTAGCCGTGCTAAGTAATTAGCAAGCTTATGAAAAAGGCGCATTCAGCGCCTTTTTTCTTTAGATGACATTGTAAATAAAATCAGGATAACACTTTGACTAATAATGATTTACTGCGCCGTTTGCGCTATGCCTTTGATTATAACAACAGTGGTCTGGCCAATATTTTTGCCCTGGGTGGCGCTGCGGTAAGCCGTGAGCAAATTATCAGTTGGTTGGAAAAAGAGCAGGAAGCAGGATTTGCCGAGCTGGATGATCCACTGTTCGCCCGCTTTTTAAACGGCCTTATTGTGCACAAACGTGGCGCCAAAGAGGGGCCGCAGCCTGAGCCAGAGCAGCGCCTTAACAACAATATTATTTTGCGCAAGCTGAAGATCGCTTTGGATCTGAAAGATGATGATATTATGGCCGTGATGCAACTTGCCGACATTCCGTTAAGTAAGCATGAACTCAGTGCCTTTTTCCGCCGCGCTGATCATAAGCATTATCGTGCTTGCCAAACGCAAATGTTGCGTAATTTTATTAAAGGTATTCAACTTAAATATCGTCAGCAGGAAGGCTGATTAGTCTTAAGCCGCCTGTATCAGCAAATCCGACAAGGTTAATTGATTTTTTCCTTTCTTCATTTGGCTTAACAACAAGAGGGCACAACCATAGGCATCTTCCAGCGCATGATGGAGTTGCCCTTGCGGTAAATGATGGCGTTTTAAGCACTGCGGCAAGCGTAATGCATCCGTGGTCATTACCGTCCCTTGTTGTTGTAGCTTTTTTAACTCTATATTGAGCGTATCAATAAACTTAAATTTTGGTGCCCGGCCAAAATGCCGCTGACAAGCCACCTGTAAAAACCGCTGATCTAGCTGGCTGTGATGGGCAACAAAAATATAGCCGGCATAGTGACTTAACAGCTCTTCCAGTACCTGGGGCAGGTCAATAGCATTTTTCAGGTGTTTATCATGTACGCCATGAAAAACCGCACTCTGGCCAACACTGCCAGGGGTGTGCACCAGATAATGTTTGGCCTGGCTTAACACAATTTCTCCCTGCGCTATGGGGACCCAACCAATACTCACTATGTGGTTATCCTTGGCATTAAGTCCGGTCATCTCTAAATCAATGGCTAAAAACCGACACTCTTTTACCGGCGTACTGGTTGCTGGCAGAGGGGTAGTATTAAACTGGTTTATCAGTTGATGTATCGGAGGCGCTTTACTGCGCAGCCAGTTTAACATGGCTAAATATCCCGGCAAAAGCGCAGTTTAAGAGATGACTGAGCGGCATTAATTACCGCAAAACAATCTTTTAACTGGTGGCGTTGTAAGCCGGAGAGCACGGCGGGATCTAACAGGTTGCTGACATCATGGCCCTGTATCAGATCATGCTGGTGTTTATCCCAGCGTAACTGTGCCAGTACATCAAAGGCATCAGACAAGTTCTGCGTATCACGGTTATCCATAATATGGCTGGCCGCCAGTTGAACCAAGCGTTGCCGGGTATTGACTTCACTGATGCCGGCAGACAGTGCATAGACTCTGACAATGTCAGTGATAAGGCTGATACCACGTTTTTTTAAATCCAGGCCTTTTTTATGTTTTCCATCATGCTCCAGAATAAAATTTTTCAAAAAGCTCAAGGGGGCAGTGCGTTGCAGCGTATTTTGCGCCAGTAAGCGCAAAAATAACGGTTGGTTAGTTCGCGCCAGAATATCTTGCTGCAGGGCATTAAATAAGCCTTTGCTGCCATCAATTAAGCGCAAATCGAAAAAGATACTGCTTTTAAGCAGTGCATCTGGTGTGGGGGTGGAGATCCATTTGGCAAATTGCCCTGACCAACCTTTTAAACTTAATCTTAGCGCGCTGTTACTGGCCATAATATTGCCCGGGCAAAGCATAATGCCGCAGCGAGCCAATCCCTGGCAGACAAAATCGCCCAGAGCGGCAAAGTAATCAGCAACAGCGCCGACCGGTTCTTTTTCCAGCAGCAGCGCATTATCCTGATCGGCATTCACGCTTTGATCCATCCGCCCCTGAGAGCCAAATGCCAGCCAGCTAAAAATGCAGGGCGGCTCGCCCAGTTCCAGCTGTGCCAGTTTAATCAGGCGTTGGGTCAGTGCATCAGTAATAGTGGTAATAATATGCCCCGCCTCATGCGCTGCACTTGCTGCTTACCCAGTGTCAGTGCCAGGCTGTTAATTTGCATGCTACATTGCTCAAGGCCATCAACCGTGCTCTGACGGTGTATTTCGCCAATCAGATAGACCGGGTGATCCTGCTGGGCCCGAATAATGTCGGTGGCAGTGATCATGCTGTAGCTAAGACCTTGCTCTGTGACCGGTAAATGATGAATATTATGCCGGCTCATCAGTTGCACGGCTTCAAACAGGTAGGCGTGCTTATCTATGGTATGTGGATTAGCTGTCATTACTGTGGCGACAGGGCTACTGGCGAGGAGGTTTTCGGCCAATACCCGGCTGCGTAAGTCACGATCCGTTAAAATACCAATTAGTTTTTGCTGTTGCTCAACCAGCAATGAAGACACGCGTTTATCAGTCATCAGCCTGGCCGCTTGCTGTACACTGTGCTCTGCGGTTATTGACACCCGACGGGCCTGCACTATGTCTGACACTTTAAGAGTAAAACGGGAGTGTTGCTGTTGCGCTTTGTACTGATGCAGGCGGCGGCTAAACAACCGTTGAAAAAAGATATCTAAATTTTTGTATTGATAACGTAATTGATGAAAGTGCTCAGCAGGTAGCCAGTACACCAGACCATCTTCTTCACAAACTAATTGATCGTTATCATTCAGTCCGGTAAGCAGCAGTTGATATCCGTAAAAGTCACCTTCTTCCAATTTGGTTAGAAGCTGCTGCTGATCACTAAATAAAGCATAGATGCCCGTTCTGACAATCAACAAACGTTCCTTTGAGATATCAATGGCTTCACCTTCCTTGCAATAATATACGCTAAATTGCACAGCGGTTTGCGCCAATTGCGTAGAGCTCAGCTCATCAAAAGGGGTGGTGTGTGATAAGAACTTAATGACTTCACTGACTTCCATAGGTCACCCTTAGTCTTGCTGTACTTTTACCTGGCACAGCAACCTTAATAATGCATCATCAGACGCCAGTTTATGCCAACCACTACTTAAGGGCTCTCCTGGCGAAGGAATAACGAGTTCCTCGGTAAAATCTGCTCTGGCGCCCGCCTCGCAATGGACGACTTGTGACAAACGTCTGGCGCTCATCCGTCTTTCAAAAAAGTATAAATCAACCAAAATTAATGATGAATAACGCTGATTTACACTGGCATTTTTTATGTCAGCAGCTATGAACCGCATGGTTTGTGGATACAGGTAGCTCCAAGGACGCCAACCAGAGCTTTCTTTTGCGGTGCGAACCACTTCAACACCAGCAGGTAATAAACTGCGCTGGTGGCTAAACCAGGTATATTCTGAATGAATTTGAAACCCCAGCATGCCAGCACCTGCAAAAACCGGGATGATCCAATTAGGCAGCTTTTTTAGTGTTATCGCGCGTAACAGTAAAGCAATACCCGCGGCACCAAGCCCTGCAGAAATCGTCGCAATTAATTCCCAAAACATAATGTGATCCTAAAAATTCGGGCTTTCAGATGAAAGCCCGAGTCTACTTCAGTTGATTCATTTTACCAAAGGTAACGAGTGTAGCCGTTGATTAGTGATCAATAGCTACGCCTGCACCTTTAGGGTAACGAACGCTTTCTACCAATTCTTGGATTGCTTTTGGTGGTGGTGCTGTTACCGCAGACACCGCGAAGGCAACGATAAAGTTAACCATTGCGCCAATTGCCCCGAACGACAGTGGCGAAATACCAAACAACCAAGCATCTGGTGTATTTGGCAGCATATTGGTGCCAGGGATAAATAACCAGCCTAAGTAAGTGAAGATGTACAACAAGGTCACTACCAGGCCTGATAACATACCGGCAATAGCACCGTAGCTGTTAACACGCTTAGAGAAGATGCCCATCATCAAGGCTGGGAACAGCGTTGCCGCAGCTATACCAAAGGCCAGAGCAACCACTTGCGCGGCAAACCCGGGCGGATTTAACCCCAGATAGGTTGCCAACAAAATGGCACCAGCCATGGAGATACGGGCAGCTAACATTTCTCCTTTTTCACTGATTTGCGGGTTTATAATATTTTTAATCAAGTCATGACTTATCGCTGACGAGATGGCCAATAATAGCCCCGCTGCAGTTGATAAGGCGGCTGCAATACCACCGGCAGCAATTAAGCCTATAACCCAACCTGGTAAATTTGCAATTTCAGGATTTGCTAATACCAGAATGTCATTATTAACGGTTAATTCATTACCAGCCCAGCCACGCTCTGTTGCTGTAGCAGCAAATGCAGGCGTATCATTGTACATTTGAATACGGCCGTCATTGTTTTTGTCATCCCAACGAATTAAGCCTGTTTTTTCCCAGCTTTTAATCCAGTCTGGACGTTCTGCATGCTCAAGTGCTGCAGCTGTCGGGCCATCAGGATAAATGGTGGTTAACAGGTTTAAACGCGCCATTGAAGCCACTGCTGGTGCAGTTAAATATAACAAAGCAATGAACACCAGTGTCCAGCCAGCAGACCAGCGGGCATCAGCGACTTTAGGTACGGTGAAGAAACGAATGATAACGTGTGGCAGACCGGCAGTACCGATCATTAATGACAGCGTGAACAGCACCATGTTTAACTTATTCGATACATCTGCTGTGTAATCCTGGAAGCCCAGTTCGCGCACCACTTCATTAAGCTTAACCAACAGTGGTAAACCCGAGTCGTTGTGAGTACTAAACATACCAAACATCGGAATAGGGTTATTAGTTAGTTGTAATGAAATAAAGACTGCAGGAATGGTATAAGCAATGATTAGTACCACATACTGCGCAACCTGAGTGTAAGTAATGCCTTTCATGCCACCAAAAACAGCATAAACAAACACAACCGCCGCGGCTATCCAGATACCCGTTGAAGAACTTACTTCAAGGAAACGCGAGAACGCGACACCTGCGCCTGTCATTTGACCGATAACATAGGTGACTGACATGATAATCAAACAAGCTACTGCGGTAATGCGCGCACCTTTGCTGTAAAAACGGTCACCGATAAAATCCGGAACAGTGAATTTACCAAATTTGCGCAAGTAAGGTGCAAGTAGCATAGCAAGTAATACATAACCGCCTGTCCATCCCATCAGGAAAGAGGAGTTAGCGTATCCGCCAGCTGCGAGTAAACCCGCCATAGAAATGAATGATGCTGCTGACATCCAGTCAGCTGCGGTAGCCATGCCGTTAGTAATGGGGTTAACACCACCACCGGCAACATAAAACTCTTTTGTTGAGCCTGCTCGAGCCCAGATAGCGATACCAA
>NZ_DAINOE010000024.1:9000-43479 GCF_036735525.1 Arsukibacterium sp.
AATATAGAGCGCAAAGGAGGCGCCTACAAAGATTAAATTTATTGCGAATTGACTCATGCCAATTACTCCTCTACACCAAACTCTTTATCTAACTTATTCATCTTCCAGGCATAAATAAAGATGATAGCAATAAAGGTAATAATTGAACCTTGCTGGGCGAACCAAAAGCCAAGATCTGTTCCGCCAACATGAATGCCGGCAAGTAATGGGCGAAGCAAAATTGCAAAACCATAAGATACTAAAGCCCATACAAACAGGCTTATTGTTATGTAGCGCAGGTTTGCGCTCCAGTAGGCGGCGGCATTCTTGTCATGTTCTGCCATAATCGTGTCTCCTTTAGTTTATTTTTTATCGAGCCATCTTAATCTAGCAGTACTAAGCCAAGGCGCTAGCCCGACTTTAGTCGAAGGTACAGAGGGGATTATTGACATAACAGCAGAACGCCATCACAGTTAGTAAATAACGTATTATGGAGAACCTTGTGGCAGCGTGGATTGTAGCCTTATTGGCGCTAGTATATGTTGGCGGCTTATTTCTTATTGCTAATTGGGGTGAGCGGCATGCTGATGACAAGCTGATACGAAAGTATGGGGGGCTTATTTATAGCTTAGCCCTTGCTGTGTACTGTACGTCCTGGACTTACTATGGTGCTGTTGGATCTGCGGTAACCCGCGGTTGGGACTATATCCCGATTTATCTGGGGCCTATTCTGCTGTTTATTTTTGCTCAACCTTTTTTGTTTAAACTGCTGTATGTCTCGAAAAAGCAAAACGTTACGTCAATCGCCGATTTTATTTCTGCCCGTTATGGTAAACGCAAAAATATCGCCATGTTGGCCGCCATTACTTGTCTGGTGGTGGTGGTGCCTTATATCGCACTGCAGTTAAAAGCCGTGGCAGGCTCTTATCAAGTATTATTAGGTGGTGATTTTACCGACGACAGCCCGCACTGGTATCAGGACAGTGCTTTACTCAGCGCCGCTGCTATGGCGTTTTTTGCCATTTTATTTGGTACCCGCAAGCTACATCTAACTGAGCAAAATCGCGGCGTTATGGTGGCTATCGCCTTTGAATCAGTGGTTAAGTTGTTTGCGCTGATGACGCTGGCTATTGCTGTGTATGTGTTTATTTTAGATAAAGACCAAAACGTTTTGCAGGCCTTTGTCCAGCATGCCAGTGTGCAACAGGCGCAAGTCAGTACCTCGGGCACGGTAGAATTTATCGTGAAAACCCTGCTGGCGATGGCGGCGGTGTTTTTACTGCCCAGGCAGTTTCATGTTGCCTTTGTGGAAAACGTGTCCCACAACCACCTGCGTCAAGCCAGGCGTTGGTTTACTGGCTATTTAGTGTTAGTCACCGTAGTGGTGATTCCTATTGCTGTGGCTGGCATGCAACTATTCCCAACAATGCTTAACCAGGCGGATAGTTTTGTGTTGTTAATTCCGGCACAATCCGGCTGGACGAGCCTTAGCGTTTTGGTGTTTATTGGTGGCTTTTCTGCAGCCACCTCGATGATTATTATTGCCACCTTGGCACTGAGCACCATGATCAGTAACGATGTGGTAATGCCGAGTTTATTGCAAACCAATAAATATAAAGGCATGCCGCAAGATTATAGCCTGCTGATTATTCTGGTACGCCGTGCCATGATTTTGCTGGTGATGGGCTTGTCCTATTTGTACTACAGCATGTTTGCCCGTAGCTATGAATTGGCTGAAACCGGCTTACTGGCTTTTGCTCTGGCGGTGCAACTGGCACCGGCAGTGATTGGTGGCTTGTATTGGCGCCGGGGTAATGCGTATGGCGTCTATCTGGGGTTGTCTGTAGGCTTAATTTTATGGTTTTTTACGCTGATGTTACCGCAACTGGTCAATGCTGGTGTGCTCAGTAGCGATATAATGCAACAAGGCTTGTTTGGTCAAAATTGGCTGTTACCCACTGCGATGTTTGGCCTCAATCTGGATAGCCTGAGCCACGGCGTCATTATATCACTTGGTTTTAACCTGCTGTGCTATGTGTTGGCTTCACTGCTAACCACAGTAAACCTGCAAGACAGATTGCAGGCGGTGGCTTTTGTTAAACCTAATTTACCTATTGATCATCGCGATACACCGGCCAGGCGCATTCGCATTCATAACTCAGATCTTAAAATTTTACTGGAGCGGTTTGTGGGTACTCAGCGCGCGTCTGAGTGTTTGCTGGAGTTTGGCCGCAAGCAGCAACTTCAGCTGCAGCTGGATGATTTACCCAGTGTCGGCCTGGTAGAGCATGTCGAGCGTGAACTGGCGGGGGTCATTGGTACCTCATCAGCCTCAGCTATGGTTAATGCCGTTTTAGAAGGCCGGCAGCTGGCCTTTGAAGATGTGGTTACCTTGTTTGATGACACGACACAGGCGATTCAGTTTTCCAGGAAAATTTTATTCTCAACGCTTGAGCATTTAAGTCAGGGCGTCAGTGTGGTTGACCGTGAGTTAAAACTGGTAGCCTGGAATAAAGCTTATCTGGAAATGTTTAATTATCCTGAGGGTATGGTGCGGGTAGGCCGGCCAGTGGCGGATATAGTTCGGTTGAATGCCGAACGAGGTTTATGTGGCCCTGGCTCGGCAGAGGAGCATGTGGAAAAACGCATTATGCATATGCAAAAAGGCACCGCTCATGTGTTTCAGCGGGTGCGGCCTGATGGTAAGGTCATTGAAATGCGTGGTAACCCTATCCCCGGTGGCGGCTTTGTCACCAGCTTCACTGACATCTCTGAGCACGTCGCAGCGGTTCAGGCGTTGGCTGAGGCTAAACAGTACTTAGAACACCGCGTGCAGGAACGCACTCAGACCATTTCTGATATTAATCAGGAATTGTTGGCAGAGGTGGGGCGGCGTCGCGAAACCGAGCAACAATTATTGCAGGCTAAAGCCGAAGCTGAGCGGGCCAATGCTTCTAAAACCCGTTTTCTGGCGTTGGCCAGCCACGACATTTTACAGCCGTTGAATGCAGCGCGTTTGTTTACTGCCGCGCTGGGAGGCGCCAGTGAGCAAGCGCAACGCAATGCCATTTTAAGCCAGCTGGATAATTCGCTTAAAGCCTCTGAGGAACTTATCTCAACCTTGCTGGAAATTGCCAAGCTGGATGATGGTAAGTTATCGCCTGATGTGCAGCCGGTAGCAATGAATGAGTTATTGCTGCAATTAGCTGATGAATACAGCTTACTGGCCAGTCAGAAAGGCTTAACCCTGAAGGTGCGGGGATGCGACTATCTGGTGCAGACCGATGCCATGTATCTAAGGCGGATCCTGCAAAACCTGCTGTCAAATGCCATCAAATATACGGTGTCGGGAAAAGTCTTACTGGGGTGTCGCAAGCGCAATGAAAAACTAGTATTACAGGTATGGGATAGCGGCCCAGGTATTGTCAGTCAGGATTTAGCCCGGATTTTTGAAGATTTTTACCGTATTGATGCTACAGCAAAAGGCCAGCAGGGCGTGGGATTAGGTTTGGGCGTAGTGCACCGGATGGCGAAATTACTGGGACATCCGCTGAGCGTGCGTTCCTGGCCGGGTAAGGGCACTTTATTTAGTATTAGTCTGCCCTTAGCTAAGCAGGTTGCGCGCCAGCAAATCATGCTAGACAAGCCATTACAGCAACGCCCGGTACCGGGCCTGAGTGTGGTTTGTGTCGATGATGATGCGGCTAATCTGGCGGCGCTGAAAATCTTACTACAGCAATGGCAAATAGCTGAAGTGGACTGTTTTTATGATGATAAAGCCTTACTGGAGTATGCTGCTTCGCATCCGGCGCCGGATGTACTGCTGATTGACTACCAGCTGGGTCAGCAATTAAACGGTCTGGACTTATACCAGCAAATCAAACCGCACTGGGGGGCAGTGCAGGGCATATTGGTGTCGGCGTCACCTCAGGCTGATTTAGCTGCCAGAGCCAAAGCAGAAGGGTTACTGTTTTTAGCTAAACCTATTAAACCCGGTGCGCTTAGAGCCAGTTTAAATCATTTTAAAATGTTAAAGCGCGCAGCAGAATAGCAACGCTAGCTAATGTTGCGCCATTGCGCGGTCAACCGGTGGTTCCAGTGTCAGCCGCTGCGCCTGGATCACCACCTGGGTGCGGTTGGTGCAGCCTAACTTTCTGAAGATAGCAGTAATATGCGCTTTGACTGTGGCTTCAGAGATATGTAAGTCGTAGGCAATTTGTTTATTTAGCCAACCTTCGGTCAAATAATACAATACCTTATATTGTTGCTGGGTAAGCTGGGCGACGCGGGCGGCTAAGTCTAAATCCTGATCGTCAGGCTGTTGTTGTAACAAGGTCTGGCGTAAGCGCGCCGGTACCCATAATTCACCTTGCAACACCGCATTTAATGCAGTGCTGATATCCTGCGGGTTGGCTGACTTTGGCACATAGGCTGAGGCACCAAAAGCCATTACTCTGCGGATCACGTCTAAATCTTCGCTGGCGGATATCACCACTATCGGCAAGCTGGGGTAATTTTTCCGCAGTTGAATTAAGCCTAAAAAACCGCAGTTACCTGGCATATGTAAATCCAGTAACAATAAGTCGGTATCAGGGTGTTGTTCTAAGGCGGCACAGGTGCTTTCAAAACTGTCTGTTTCAATGGTGGCTTTGGTACTAAAGGTCGAGCTAATGGCATTTATCAGTGCATTTCGAAATAGTGGGTGATCATCGGCAACGATTAGTTTGGCCATGGTAACTCTCCGGTTAAACCAGTAATTATTATAATGATAAAGGCCGCAATAGCGGCCTTTTCTGTAGCGACTAACATAAATAGCGATCAGTATAGTCGCTACACTGCCTTACTTACGATTTAAACGGTTATTTACTAAAAATTCAACCACTGATGGATCAGCAAGCGTAGAAATATCACCTAACTGATCATGTTCATTGGCGGCAATTTTACGCAAAATACGCCGCATAATTTTGCCAGAGCGGGTTTTTGGTAAACCCGATGGCGCCCACTGCACCAGATCCGGTGTGGCGATGGGCGATATTTCTTCCCGTACCCAGTTACGTATGGCTTTAGTTAAATCGTCACTAGGCTCCACACCCACTCTTGGCGTGACATAAACATAAATACCCTGACCTTTAATGTCATGTGGATAACCGACCACAGCCGCCTCGGCAATGGCCTCATGTGCCACCAGGCAGCTTTCAATTTCAGCGGTGCCCAAGCGGTGACCAGATATATTTAACACGTCATCCACGCGGCCGGTAAGCCAAAAGTAGCCATCTTCATCACATTTAGCACCGTCACCGGTAAAATAATAGCCTGGGTAGGTACTAAAATAGGTTTGCTCAAAGCGTTCATGATCGCCAAACACGGTGCGCATTTGCCCAGGCCAGCTGTCAGTAATCACCAGATTGCCCTCGCACACGCCGCTGAGTAAGTTGCCGTCGTTATCTACAATAGCCGGCTTTACACCAAAAAACGGACGTGTGGCGGAGCCGGGTTTAAGTGCTGTGGCGCCAGGCAACGGCGTAATTAAAATGCCGCCCGTTTCAGTTTGCCACCAGGTATCGACAATAGGGCACTGGCCCTTACCCACTTTATCATAGTACCAGTACCAGGCTTCCGGGTTTATCGGCTCTCCGACGCTGCCAAGCACCTTCAGTGAGCTTAAATCGGCACCCTCTACCGGTGCATCACCATGCGCCATCAGCGCACGAATAGCGGTGGGTGCTGTGTATAAGATATTTACCTGATATTTATCTACAATCTGCGCGATGCGTTTTACGCTGGGGTAGGTGGGTACACCCTCAAATAACACACTGCTTGCGCCATTGGCCAGCGGGCCGTAAATAATATAGCTGTGACCGGTAACCCAGCCAATATCAGCAGCACACCAGTAAATATCGCCCTCATGGTAATCGAATACATATTGATGGGTCATAGCGGCGTACAACAAATAGCCGCCAGTGGTGTGCAACACCCCTTTGGGTTTGCCGGTCGAGCCGGAGGTATAGAGAATAAACAGCGGATCTTCAGCACTCATTGGTTCCGGTGGGCAATCCGCTGTTTGCTGTTGCATGATGTCGTGATACCAGACATCTCGCCCGGTATGAAAATCAATGTTTTTGCCAACATGTTTGATGACTATGACGTGTTGAACCGGGCTATCCTCACCCAGATGGCCAAGAGCAATATCAGTATTATCTTTTAAGTGGGTGGCGCGACTACCACGTAGTGCCTGATCTGAGGTAATCACCAGCTTAGAGTCGCAATCATGAACACGGCTACCCAAGGCATCAGGCGAAAAACCAGCAAATACCACTGAGTGCACGGCACCTATACGGGCACAGGCTAATAAGGCTACTGCTGCCTCCGGGATCATAGGCAGGTAAATGGTCACTCTGTCACCTTTGCCTACTCCCAGAGCTTTCATGCCGTTGGCTAATTTGCACACCTGGCTGTGTAATTCGGCGTAAGTAACGGTTTTTTGTACGCCGGGTTCATCACCTTCCCAATAATAGGCCACCTGATTTGCCCGCTCGGGTAAATGGCGGTCAAGACAGTTGACACTGGCATTTAATACGCCATCAGCAAACCAGTTGATATGTACATTACCTAAAGTAAAGCTGGTGTCTTTCACTTTGCTGTAGGGTGTTATCCAGTCCAGACGTTTGCCTTGCTCATCCCAGAAGGCTTCAGGTTGCTCAATAGATTGCTTATACATCTGCTGGTATTGCTGATCGGTGATCAGGGTTCTGCTTTTTGCCTGCTCGGGCACCGGATAAAGGCTTAAATGTGACATAAGAGTTCCTGTGACAAATTAATCAACTAGTTAAGTACTTTCTATAGAAGCTGGGACCTAAAAGGAATTAGACCATAGTCTAGACAATAGTCTTAGCATATGCGAACTGCGACTAATGGCTAATTGCGGATCGAGAAGTTGTCGACCACAGTGTTTGTATCTAACAGCGTACCTACAAAACATTATAATAATGATGGAGAGCAACAGATGATTCAAAACCGCATCAATACCACCCTGGCCACTGCAATCAGTCTGGCATTACTCAGTGGTGCAGCCAATGCCAGCTCTGGCTTTAGCATGGGTGATACTACTGTAACCTTTGGCGGCTTTATCAAGCTAGACATGATGTACACCGAGTCTGACGGCGAAATTGCCGCTGTTGGCCGGGATTTTTACATACCAGCTCTGACACCTATTGGCGGTTCTTCTACGGGACGTTTTGACGCCCATGCCCGTCAATCACGGTTTTTCTTTGGAACCTCAACCGATATGGGTAATGGTGAAAAAGTTACCGGCCGTCTTGAATTTGATATGATGACCAGCCCCAGCGGTGATGAACGTATAACCAATGCCTATACACCAGTTCTTAGGCATGCTTTTATGAGTTATCGCAACTGGACCATAGGGCAGACCTGGTCCAACTTTATGGATTTACAATCTTTACCAGATACGCTGGATTTTGTTGGTAACCCGGATGCCGCTGTGTTCGTCAGACAAGCCCAGGTTCGTTATACCTCAGGTAATTTCTCGGCAGCAGTGGAAAACCCTGAAAGCACCATTACCCCATTTTCTGGTGGTGCCAGAATTACTACTGATGCCAATAAGTTGCCCGATGTGACTCTGGCTTATAACTTCAAAACTGAGCAAGCTTCATTCCGGCTGGCCGGTTTGCTGCGGCAAATCGCCATCGATGGTACCCATTCTGGTGTAGCTTACTCTGATGAGGTCTCGGGCTATGGTGTATCTTTCAGTGGTAAATTTAACCTGAGCAATAAAAATGATATCCGCTTTACGCTTAATCACGGTAAGGGCTTAGGCCGTTATGTAGGCCTGAACACTATTAACGATGCCGTCTTAGATGCCAATAACAGTGCCGCAGGGTTAGAAGCCATCACCGCCAGTAGTTTTTCGGTGGCTTATCGTCATTTATGGAATGACCAATGGCGTTCTACTTTTTTGTATTCAGCGCTAACTGCGGATAATAAAACCAATTTAACCGGAACAGCGGTGACGTCTTCAACCCACAGCTATAGTGTTAATGCCTTATACCAATTTAACCCCAAGTTTATGATGGGTATTGAGTATAAATTTGCTAACCGTGAAATTGAATCCGGCTTAAATGGTGATATGCATCGTATTCAATTTAGTGCCAAGTACGATTTTTAACGGTTCCGCCTTGCTTTTAAAAAGTTGCCATATAAAAAAAGCCAGCATTTAGCTGGCTTTTTTATTGGAACAAGCGATTTTAATCGGCTTTTTCCGGTTTGGTCATAGGAGCACTAGCCGCTTGCCGGGCAAAGGCTGATCCGGCCTGGCGCCCTGTGCTTTCAAATGCAGGGCGCTCTGCGGCGGTCACTGCCGGTTGCGTTTCGCTATCACTGCTCACCGCTTGCGGTTTGGCCATATCAGCCACAACCATATTACCAAAACGGCTACGAGGTGCGGCGGCCGGTTTTGCCTTTTCCTCTGCTTTTGCAACAACAGGCTCGGCAGCTGTTACGGCTGCTGGTGCCGGCTCAGCTTTTACTGGCTCAGTGCTTACTGGTTTAGGTATAACTGGCTCAGATTGAGCTGTTTCAGCAGCTACAGTTACCGTTTCAGCAACTACTGGTGCAGTAACAGGGGCAGTAACGGGGGCTTCAGCCGCGGCTGCCGGCGCTGGTGTTATCGCAGGCTCTGCCACGACAGTGTTATCTGTAACAGGTTCAGCTACAACAGACTCTGCAGTAGCGTCAGCTACAACTTCATCAGCTTTAGCGGGTTTACGCCGACTGCGGCTGCGGGCAGGTTTTTTAACCACGGCAGCGGTTTCAGTCTCTGCAGCAACGGTAGCTGAGGCCTCAGTGGTAACGGTTGCGTCAGCCGTTGTTTCAGCATTGGCCTGTACCACAGCTTCAGCAGGTGCTTCAGTTGTGGCCTCAAGGCTGCTATCTGCGCTGGAGGCTTCATCTTGTGACTGCTCTTTTTTACGTTTTTGCCCCGCGGCACGTAAATGACGTGGTGAGCGGCGATTACGGCTGCGATTTTCAGCTGGCTCTGCGCTGTCATCATTGTCCTGTGCTGGCTCAGGACTATCTGCAGCAGCGATCACTTCAGAGCTGGACACGTCAGTGTTTAGCACTGGAGTGTGTTCTGCTGTCTGTACTGTCGTTTCTGCAACCAGGGTTTGGGCAACAGTAGTTTCAACCTGAGCGGGTTTTACCTCGTCCGTCGTTACTACAGGCTCTACTGCAGCTTGTTTCAGTTCATCTACCACCTTGGCCAGGCGCACTGAGCGCTGCAGGTTACGGCGTTGACGGCGTTCAGCGGCGACCGTGCGCTGCGGTGGCTCTTGTTCAGAGTGGTCGATATCCTGTTTCAGCTCTGCAGAAACACGCTCAGCTTGTGGCTTTTTAGGCTCTTGCGGGCGGGCAGGGCGCGATTGAGCCGCTCTGTCCTGACGTGGTTCATTACGCTCAGCACGTTCAGTACGCTCTGTGCGCTCAGGGCGTTCCTGGCGCTCAGGTTTAGCCTGGCTACGCTCATCAGTTGTTGCCGCTTTATCTGCTTGTTCCGGACGGCGACGTTTGTTGTTGCGACGACGGTTATTGTCACGATCCGCATCACGATGGCGATTAGCGTCACGGCTGCCATCACGATTAGCTGCTGGCTGCCCTTTGTTTGTCGGGCGAGTGGTGCTGCTGGTGGCGTTATCGGTGGTTGGGCTGCTGGCGAACAGGCTGCTAAACCACTGGCTTAAGCGGCTGAATAAACCTGGCTCATTGGCAGCAGGACTGCTGGCCACCGCTTTAGGTTGTGCTGCAGATTCTGCTTTATCGCTGACACTTTGCGCCATATTAATTGCAGAGATAGCCGGTTTTTCTTTTACCGTCTCAGTGCTGGGGTGGTAGAGCTTGCTGGTCACCTCAGGTGCTTTAGGTAGGGTATAACTGGCTTCTTCGACTTCTTCGTCTAAGCGCACCCGTGATACTTCGTAATTAGGGGTTTCCAGGTGCTCGTTAGGAATAATAAACACCTGAATACCGTTACGTTTTTCAATACGGCGCACACCTTCGCGTTTTTCATTCATTAAATAGGTCGCAACGGAAATTGGCACCTGCGCATGAATTTGGCTGGTGTTATCTTTAATAGCTTCTTCTTCGATCAAGCGCAAGATAGATAACGCAGAGGATTCAATGCTGCGGATAGTGCCACGACCATGACAACGCGGGCAAACATGACCGGCTGATTCACCCAGCGACGGGCGTAAGCGTTGCCGTGACATTTCCAGCAAGCCAAAGCGGGAAATCCGGCCAATTTGTACCCGGGCGCGATCTTGCTTTACGGCATCTTTTAAGCGGTTTTCCACTTCACGTTGATGGCGCACTGGCGTCATGTCAATAAAGTCGATAACAATCAGACCGCCTAAGTCACGTAAGCGTAACTGACGGGCAATTTCATCGGCGGCTTCTAAGTTGGTATTAAAGGCGGTTTCTTCAATATCGCCACCCTTAGTTGCCTTGGAGGAGTTGATATCAATCGCAGTCAGCGCTTCAGTGCTGTCGATAACAATAGAGCCGCCTGAGGGCAGGCGAACTTCACGGCGAAAGGCCGTTTCAATCTGGGTTTCGATCTGGTAATGCATAAACAGCGGCACTTCACCAGAATACATTTTTACCCGGTGGGCAAAATCCGGGCGGAATTGCTGAATATAGACCTTGGCTTCTTCAAAAATCTTCGGATTATCAATGAGGATTTCACCGACATCGCGGCGCAGATAATCGCGAATAGCGCGGAAGACCACGTTGCTTTCCTGATGGATTAAAAAAGGTGAGGAGCGCTTAGCGGCTTCTTCAGTAATGGCCGACCAATGCTTTAACAGCGCTTTTAAGTCGTAATCCAGTTCTTCATAGGATTTGCCCACACCTGCCGTGCGAACAATTAAACCCATGCCATCAGGCATAGCAAGCTGGCCCAGCGAGTCTTTCAGCTCCTGACGCTCATCACCTTCAATGCGACGGGAAATGCCACCAGCGCGTGGGTTATTTGGCATCAGTACCAGGTAAGAACCTGCCAGACTGATAAAGGTCGTGAGGGCGGCACCTTTCTGGCCACGCTCTTCTTTATCAATTTGGATGATCACTTCCTGACCTTCTTTAACCACTTCCTTGATATTAGGACGGCCATCGAAGTGGTAACCAGACGGGAAATATTCGCGGGAAATTTCTTTTAATGGCAGAAAGCCGTGACGATCAGCGCCGTAATCAACAAAGGCGGCTTCCAGGCTGGGTTCAACTCGGGTGATTTTACCTTTGTAAATGTTCGCTTTTTTTTGTTCATGGCCCGGACTTTCAATATCCAGATCATATAATTTTTGGCCATCGACCAGGGCTACGCGGATTTCTTCTTCCTGCGTGGCATTTATTAGCATTCTTTTCATTGTTGGGTGACTCGTTATGCAGCCATAACCCAACGCAACCGGTATCCGGGTGTGCAGACGTTATCAAACACTACTAATGCACAGTCTCACGACTGGGAGGCTTGAGGGAACTATGTTGTTACTAGTTACAGTATTAGCAGCCAGTGTGCAGTTGGCGCACCGGCAGTTGCAGCTGTTTTCGTTTTTATCTGTCACACATCGCCATGTAGCGCTGCGTTATCGCAAATCTTTTCCATGCTCTGTTGACTGGAAAGGCTGTTTTGCCGGTGTTGGTAATAAATTACTCAGCATCACCTCAGGCAAATGGCAGTGTTTAACGTTAGAGGTATAAAAAACGTTGGTTTTCACCACGATTTCGGTATGATCACATCCCCTGACGGTGCCGCACCCTTTCTCTTATGTCACTTGGAGCGCCCTAATTGCCAGTTTTTGGCAGAATTAGCCGGATGATTATCCCACTAATAGCTGCCGGATAGCAACTTAAATGTAAGCTTAGCAGAGTATTTAGAATCCATGGCTGACGAAATCAAATTACCAATACAATTAATTGAAATAGAAAGTGATTTTATTGGTCAACGCATAGACAATTTTTTAATTGCCCGGCTCAGAGGCGTGCCTAAAAGTGTGATTTATCGGGTTCTGCGAAAAGGTGAGGTGCGTGTCAACAAAAAACGCATCAAACCTGAATACAAACTGCAGGAGAACGATGTCGTTAGGGTGCCGCCATTAACGGTCGCCGCCGAGCCAGATGCGGTATCGGTAAAGTTATCTTTAGTGCAGCAGCTGGAACAGCACATTCTGTATGAAGATGCCGATTTAATTGTGCTGAACAAGCCCTCAGGCATGGCGGTGCATGGTGGCAGTGGTTTGCAGTTTGGCGTCATAGAAGCGTTACGCGCCCTTCGGCCACAGGCGAAGAGTCTGGAACTGGTGCACCGGCTGGACAGAGATACCTCAGGCTGTCTACTTATCGCCAAAAAACGCTCGGCGTTAACTGCTTTGCATGCTCAGCTGCGCGATAAAACGGTAGAGAAAAAATATTGGGCGCTGGTGGCCGGTGATTGGGATAACAAGGTGCGTAAAGTGACCGATGCGCTGCGTAAAAACACCCTGCAATCGGGGGAGCGGGTAGTCAAGGTCGATGAAGTGGGCGGTAAGCCATCAGAAACGCGCTTTCGTATTTTACAACGCTACCAGCAAGGTACCTTAGTTGAGGCCTTTCCGGTGACCGGCCGTACCCATCAAATCCGGGTGCATACGGCATGCAAAGGCCATCCTATCGCCTGCGATGATAAATACGGTGATAACCATTTTAGCCAACAGATGCAGCAACTTGGCTTACAGCGGTTATTTTTGCATGCGAAAATTTTAAGTTTTGTACACCCGGGCACCCAAACAACCATAAGAATTGAAGCGCCGCTGGATCAACAACTGGCGGATGCCCTTAGTAAACTGACGAGAAAATAATATGTTTGAAATGCAGTCAGAAGTTAAATTAGTGGTGTTTGACTGGGACGGCACAGTCATGGATTCAGTGGGGCGTATAGTGTCATCGATGCAGGCCGCGGCCAGGCTGACCGACTTAGCGGTACCCAGTGCCTTTGCTGTCAAACAGATTATTGGTTTGAGTTTAGATCCGGCTTTTGATCAGTTATTCCCCTTTGCCACTGCCGGGCAACGTGCCCAGCTGTTTGAGCACTACCGTGAGCAATACGTGCAATTGGACCCGACTCCTTCGCCTTTATTCAACGGGGCCGAGCAGTTGTTGCAACAACTGGCCAATAACAATATTTTACTGGCGGTGGCCACCGGTAAGGCCCGTAAAGGCTTAGACCGCATGTTTGCCGACACCGGCCTGGCACCATATTTTGTTACCAGTCGCTGTGCCGATGAAGCCCGCTCTAAACCTGATCCGGATATGCTCAGCCAAATTCTGAAGCAATTAGCCTTAACACCCGAGCAGGCCATTATGGTCGGTGACACCAGTCATGATATGAAGATGGCGCAGGCCATTGCTATGCCACGGGTGGGCGTCACTCATGGCGCGCACAGTGCTGAGGTATTACGGCAATTTGCCCCAAAAGCCATTATCGACTCCTTACCTGAGCTGACGTTACATCTTAACTAGGGCAGTGGCTAAAGTCTCTGTTAGCTAAGCAATAGATTAACGCCTTCCTGTTGTAATAACTGAAATAAGCGTATCAAGGGTAAGCCAATCAGGCTGTTGGGGTCATCCCCCTCCAGCTTGCGAAATAAACTGATACCCAGGCCTTCGCTTTTAAAACTGCCGGCACAGTCAAACGGCTGCTCCTTATCAACATAAGCGGCTATTTCAGCCTGGCTCAGCGTTCTAAAGTGCACGGTAAAGGGGTCTACTATCAGCTGCTGCTGGCCGGTCAGGCTGTTAAACAGTGCCAGCCCGGTTAAAAAGCAAACGCTGTTGCCGCTAAAGCGGCTCAGCTGCGCAATAGCGGCGTCACGCTTAAGCGGTTTGCCAATAATGTCGTTTTCAAATAATGCGACCTGATCGGAGCCAATAATCAGTGCCGGCGCCGCTAACTGTCTGGCAACGGCCTGCGCCTTGGCCAAAGCCAGTCGTTGCACCAGGGCGTCTGCCGTTTCATGTGGCTTTGGCGTTTCATCGACCTTAGAGGCAAGGGTAGTAAATTGCGAAGTGAGTTTGGCTAACAGCGCCGCCCGGTATACCGAGGTCGACGCCAGTACCAAAGGTAAAGGGGCTGGGTGGGCCATGAAAGTCCTTAATAATAGCTGGCTTTATGTTATGCTGAGCGGCACTATAGCGCCTGTTGCTTACTGCTGCGAGATGGCAGTGATAAAATCGCTAAAAAACTACGCAATCCCTTTGACACTAAGGGTTGTGTTCTATATGATGCGCGCCTTATGCAAAAATTGAAAATACCTGTTACGCTGGATCCGGTGAAAGCCGCACAAAAACGTTCGAGTTACGACGGTATAGTGCCGCTAAGTAGTTTGACCCGGCTAACTGAAAGCCTGCTGGACCAGCAAGCTGATGTGGCAGTAAAAGTACAATGTGCAACTGATCAACAGGGGCTGGCGGTACTGCAAGGTACGGCGAGCTGCCAGGTGAGTGTTAGCTGCGAACGTTGTGGTGAGCCCATGACATTAGCGCTTAACTGTAGTTTTGCATACACCCCGGTAAAAGGGGACGATAGTGCGGCTTTGGAGTTGATTCCTGAGCGCTACGACGTGATTGTTCGTAACGAACACGGCGAAATTAATTTACGGCAGTTGGTTGAGGATGAACTCATTCTGGCTTTACCGTTGTTCCCAATGCATGATGAAGCCGATTGCGCGCTGAGTCAGGCGGCGATGAGCTTCGGAGATATAGGGCCTGAACCTGAAAAACCGAACCCCTTTGCCATACTGCAAGAATTGAAAAAAAAGTGATTTAGGAGAAATACAATGGCTGTTCAGCAAAACAAAAAATCTCGTGCACGTCGTGACATGCGTCGTTCACACGATGCGTTAACTGGCCCTACGCTGTCAGTTGATGCCACTACAGGTGAAACTCATCGTCGTCACCACATGACTGCCGATGGTTACTTCAAAGGTCGTAAAGTAAAGTAATACAGTTTGCACTTGGCCTTTGATGGTGACAAAGTGCAACCGCTAAAGCTAACTATAGCTTTAGATATGATGGGGGGCGATTTCGGCCCCCATTCTACAATTCCTGCCGCCCTGGCAGCGCTTGACGAATTCCCTGAACTGCATTTACACCTTTGTGGTGATCTGTCGCTATTAGAGCAGCAACTGCGTCTGAGCAATCATTTTCCCCATGCCAGAATAACGCTAATCGGCTCCGAGGCTGACGTCAGCATGGCTGACAAACCCTCAGTTGCCTTACGCAATAAGCGCCAATCTTCAATGCGACGTATGCTGGATTTAGTCGAGCAGGGGCAGGTGCAGGCCTGTGTCAGTGCCGGTAATACCGGTGCTTTAATGGCGATGGCGCACTATGTTTTAAAAATGCTGAACGGCTTAGAGCGGCCCGCTCTGGTCGGGGCCTTACCCAGCTGTAATGGCCAGCCGGTGTATATGCTGGATTTGGGCGCGACCGTTAACTGTGATGCTGATACCTTATTTCAGTTTGCGGTAATGGGTGCGGTGATGGCGGAAGAAGTGATGGGCATCAGCCGGCCTAAAGTCGCGTTGCTGAACATGGGTGAAGAAGAAATTAAAGGCTCAGATCAGATTAAGCGTGCCTCTTTGCTGTTGTCAGAGTGTAATGATATTAACTATATCGGTTACATAGAGGGCAATGATATTTTTTCTGGTAAGGCCGATGTGATTGTCTGCGATGGTTTTGTCGGTAATGTGGCCTTAAAAACCTGTGAGGGCGTGGCCAAGCTGATTCTGCGCCGGGTGGAGCAGAGTGCCCGGCAAAGTCTGAGCCGGCAATTACTCAGCTGGTTAATCAAACCTTTTATAAAAAGCCTTTATCAGGGCGTGAACCCCGACCACTATAATGGGGCAAGTCTGATAGGATTGCGCGGAATTGTAGTGAAAAGTCATGGAAATGCCAGTAAAGAGGCATTTCTCAGTGCCATCCGACAAGCAGTGCGCGAAGTTGAACATCAGGTGCCTGCAAAAATTAAACATCGGCTGGAACACGTTTTAATAGATAAAGCATAGGTCAGCATGTACTCACGTATTATAGGTACCGGGAGTTATTTCCCGGAGCAAGTCCGCAGCAACGCCGATCTGGAAACCATGGTCGAGACGACCGATGAATGGATTATTGAGCGTACCGGTATTAAAGAACGACGTATTATTGGCGAACATGAAACAGTAGCTACCATGGGTGCTGCAGCTTGTTTACAGGCTATCGACGCAGCCGGCATTGATAAAAATACCATTGATATGATTATCTGCGCCACAACCAGTGCCTCCCGCGCCTTACCCAGTGCGGCTTGTGAAATTCAACGCGAGCTGGAGATCCCGGCAATTCCGGCTTTTGATATTGCCGCCGCTTGCGCTGGTTTTTGTTATGGCTTAAGTGTCGCCGATCAATACATTAAAAGTGGTATGGCTAAGCGCATTCTGGTGGTGGGCTCAGATTGTTTGTCGCAATTGGTCAGCCCGGAAGATCGCTCTATGGTGATCTTATTTGGTGATGCTGCCGGTGCGGTATTAATCGAAGCTTCTGAACAACCCGGCATTCTGTCTACTCATATTCATGCCGACGGTAAATATTCTGAACTCTTGTATGTCGACAACCCCATCCGTGGCAATGAAAGCTCAGTGCATTCGTCTTGGGGAAGCATGAAAGGCAATGATGTATTTAAAGTGGCCGTCAATAAGTTATCTCAGGTAGTAGAGCAAACGCTGACGGCTAACAATATGGACAAATCTGAAATTGACTGGCTAGTGCCGCATCAGGCTAATTTACGGATTATTTCAGCGGTAGCCCGCAAGCTCGATATGTCGATGGATCAGGTGGTGATTAACCTTGACCGTTACGGTAATACCTCAGCCGCTACCGTTCCTACCGCACTGGATGAAGCCATTCGTGATGGCCGTATTCAGCGGGGTCAAACCTTATTGCTGGAAGCCTTTGGTGGTGGTTTTGCCTGGGCATCAGCACTGGTTCGCTATTAACGTTAATCCTTGTACTTAACGTATTTATTTTTCTGGCTGGTTTACTCCAGCCGGGTTAAATCGCAGGACAAAAAATGACTAAAAAACTTGCTATTGTATTCCCTGGGCAGGGCTCACAAAGTGTCGGCATGCTGGCTGATTTATATCAGCAGCATGCGGTAGTGCAACAGACCTTTACAGAGGCTTCTGCCGCTTTGGGCTATGATTTATGGCAGTTAATTGCCAATGGCCCTGAAGCCTCATTGAACGAAACCCATCGCACTCAGCCTGCTTTACTGACCGCTTCTGTAGCGGTATGGCGGTTATGGCAACAACAGCAAGCCGCTACGCCAGCGTATTTTGCCGGTCATTCCTTAGGTGAGTATTCGGCTCTGGTCTGTGCCGGTGTGCTGTCACTGGCTGACGCGGTCAAGCTGGTTGAAAAACGCGGTCAGTACATGCAACAGGCAGTACCCGCAGGTGTTGGTGCTATGTCAGCCATTATTGGCCTGGACGATGCGGCTATTGCCAAAGCCTGTGTTGATGCTGCTCAGGGTGAAGTGGTCTCGCCGGTTAATTATAATTCTCCCGGTCAGGTGGTCATTGCCGGTCATAAAGAGGCGGTGGCCCGTGCCGGTGAGCTGTGTAAAGCTGCGGGCGCTAAACGTGCCTTACCTTTGCCGGTCAGTGTCCCTTCGCATTGTGAACTGATGCGCCCGGCAGCACAGCTACTGGCAGCTGATTTAGCCCGGTTACCCTTTAATACTGCCGTCATACCGGTAGTGAATAATGTGGATGTGGTTGCAGCAGCTGAGGCCGATGCCATTAAAGATGCGCTGATCCGCCAGTTATACAGCCCGGTTCGCTGGACAGAAACGATTGAGTTTTTAGCTGCACAGGGCGTGACTGAGGTTATTGAACTGGGTGCAGGCAAGGTATTAAGCGGTTTGATTAAGCGTATTAATAAAGAATTGAATACGTATTCTGTTAATGATGGCGCCTCACTGGACAGTGCTCTGGCTGGCGTATAAAGGATTTGCTATGACACCATTTATATCGTTAGAAGGTAAAGTTGCGCTGGTCACCGGCGCTAGCCGGGGGATTGGCCGGGCTATTGCGGAGCAATTGGCTCAGCTGGATGCTAAAGTAGTAGGAACCGCGACCAGCGAGTCGGGTGCCAAAGCGATCAGTGAATATTTGGGTGACAAAGGCGTTGGCCTGGTATTGAATGTCACTGACACCGCGTCAATTGAACAATGTTTAGCCGATATTAAAAACCAGTTTGGTGAAATCGATATTTTAGTGAATAATGCCGGTATTACCCGTGATAATTTACTGATGCGGATGAAAGATGACGAATGGTTCGATATCATTCAAACTAATCTGACTTCGGTTTACCGCTTAAGTAAAGCGGTATTACGTGGCATGATGAAACAGCGTTTTGGCCGGATCATCAGTGTTGGCTCGGTCGTGGGCTCTATGGGCAACGCCGGCCAGACCAATTATGCTGCGGCTAAAGCCGGGGTATTAGGTTTTACCAAGTCACTGGCGAAAGAAGTGGCTTCTCGTGGTATTACGGTAAATGCGATAGCACCGGGTTTTATCGATACTGATATGACCAAAGATTTATCGGACGAACAAAAACAAGCAATTTTTTCTCAGGTTCCGGCTAACCGCCTGGGACAACCAGATGAAATTGCAGCGACTGTAGCTTTCCTGGCTTCTGCACAGGCAGCCTATATTACCGGTGAAACTATTCACGTTAACGGCGGTATGTATATGGTGTAAGCTTAGCAGGTTTGACCAGCAAAAAATGCTGATCTGATGACTTGCAACAACCTAAGCTTGCGCATAAACTAGCGCCACACAAAATTGCACGAACTGTTGCGATTTATATGAGAAAAAGGAAGAAAAGATGAGCAACATCGAAGAACGCGTTAAGAAAATCATCATTGAGCAACTGGGTGTTAAAGAAGACGAAGTGAAAAACGAAGCGTCTTTCGTTGACGACCTGGGTGCGGATTCACTGGATACCGTTGAATTAGTGATGGCGTTAGAAGAAGAATTCGATACTGAAATTCCTGACGAAGAAGCTGAAAAAATTACTACCGTTCAGTCTGCGATTGATTATATCAACGCTCACGCGGAATAAGCTGACAGCTTTAAAAACGGGTAGCGCAGCTACCCGTTTTCGTTTAAAGCCTAAAATAAATTTGTGAAGATGGAGGACTCGGTGGCTAAACGTCGTGTCGTGGTAACCGGTTTAGGAATGTTAACGCCATTGGGCAATGATGTCGCATCCAGCTGGCAGGAGTTGCAGCAGGCAAAAAGCGGGATCGGCTTTATTGAGCATTTTGATACCAGTGCTTACACCACCAAATTTGCCGGTCTGGTTAAAGACTTTGATGTAGAACCGTTTTTTCCGGCGAAAGACGCCAAAAAAATGGATTTGTTTATTCAATACGGCGTCGCAGCCGGTATTCAGGCGTTTCGTGACTCGGGTATAGAGATCACCGCTGAAAATGCCCCGCGTATTGGTGCGGCCATTGGCTCAGGCATTGGTGGCCTGGGGCTGATTGAAGAAAACCACATCAAGATGTTAAACAGCGGCCCTAAGCGGCTGTCTCCGTTTTTTGTGCCTTCTACCATAATCAATATGATAGCAGGCCAGTTATCGATTATTTTAGGCTTGCAAGGCCCTAATATCAGTATTGTTACTGCCTGTACCACAGGGGTGCACAATATTGGTCAGGCGGCGCGGATGATAGCCTATGGTGATGCCGACGTGATGGTGGCCGGCGGGGCAGAAAAAGCCTCAACGGCGATGGGTATGGGCGGCTTTGGTGCTGCCCGGGCTTTATCTACCCGTAATGATGCGCCACAGCAAGCCAGCCGCCCCTGGGATAAAGACCGTGATGGTTTTGTACTGGGTGATGGTGCCGGTGTCATGGTCATTGAAGAATACGAGCATGCGAAAGCGCGCGGTGCCAAAATCTATGCAGAACTGGTCGGTTTTGGTATGAGCGGCGATGCCTATCATATGACCTCTCCTCCAGAGAACGGCGCTGGTGCAGCTTTGGCTATGAAGAATGCTCTTAAAGATGCTGGCGTTAACCCGGAGCAGGTGCAGTATATTAATGCGCACGGTACCTCAACACCGGCCGGTGATATTGCGGAAACCATGGCGATTAAGTCAGTGTTTAGCAACAATCTGGATAAGCTGATGGTCAGCTCGTCGAAATCGATGATTGGTCATTTGTTAGGTGCCGCCGGTTCAGTAGAGTCGATCATTACCGTGTTATCGCTGCAGGATCAGCTGGTAACGCCGACCATTAACCTGGATAACCCCAGCGAAGGCTGTGATTTGGACTATGTGCCGCATGAAGCACGCCAGGCCAAACTCGAGTATGCGCTGTGTAACTCCTTCGGTTTTGGTGGTACTAACGGCTCGATCTTATTTAAAAAGATATAACTTCAACAAAAACAAAGGCTACTTCAGGTAGCCTTTGTTTTAGCTGCTATTTAAGGCATACTCAGCCTTATTTGCTAAACAGTACCCGCTTGTGCCCAAACACGCTATACAGATTATTCCAGCCGATGCTACCGGCCAGATCAGCGCTAACGATCGCAGCTTTAACTACGGCGATGCCGTCTTTACCACTATAGCTGTTCGTGCTGGTGTGGCTCAGCTATGGCCTTTGCATCTGGCGCGCTTACAATGCTCGGTGCGGCAGTTAGGCTTTGCTGAACCGGATTGGCTAGCGCTTGAGCAGGCAGTAAATAGTCTGGTGACAGCCGCGGACAACGTCATTAAAGTGGTGATATCCCGTGGCCTGGGGGGCAGGGGTTATAGTCCCGATCCGTCGATGCGCAGTCAGGTGTATATCAGTCAGGCACACATGCCGGATTATCAGCAGTGGAAGCAACAAGGGGTGCGGCTCAAGCTGGCTGAGCTGCGTTTATCGGTGCAGCCACGCTTAGCCGGTTTAAAACATAATAACCGGCTGGAGCAGGTGTTATTAAAACAAGAGCTGGCGCTAGCCGATACCGATGAGCTGCTGGTAGCTGATCAACAAGGTTTTATTACCGAAGCGACGGCATCCAATGTGTTTATTTATTGGCAGGGCCGTTGGCAAACGCCGATGTTAGACCGCGCTGGCGTCGCAGGGGTGATGCGCCAGCAATTGTTAACTTGCCGGCCGGAGATAGTGCAAGCAGATTGCCCGCTTAGTGCATTGCCAGAGATAGAAGCGATGGTGTTGACCAATGCATTGATGCAAGCGGTGCCGGTCAGAGAACTCGCTGGCCGGCCGCTTAATCTGGTATTAGCAAGGCAACTACAACATGGGTTGTTATGTTAAAAAAACTACTTTTACTGTTGCTGTTATTCATGCTTGGCGCCTGGTTAGCCTGGCAGCAGGCTGAGCAACGGTTAACACAGGCGCAGCTCACTTTTACCGAGCCGCTGTTTGAGCTTACTGCCGGGCGCAGTGCACAAAGTTTATGCCGGCAATGGCAACGTGAGCAGCAATTGGCGGCTGCCGATTGCCTGTTGCTGCGCGGCTATTTAAAATTTTACCCACAGCTGAGTCAGTTACAGCAAGGGGTATACCGTTTGCCAGCACAAGCCTCACTGCTTCAGGTGCTGCAGTTGTTTCGACAAGGCCAGGTTGCGCAGTTCAGTATTACCTTTATTGAAGGGGAAACACTACAGCAGAGCCTGGATCGTGTAGCGCAACAACCCTATTTACAGCAGGATATCACTGCGCCAGAGCAGTTAGCCGCGTTATTGCAGTGGCCGTCAGACTGGGGGCCGGCACATTATGATGTTGCAGCAGATAGCAGTAATAGTGCCTTTAGCAGTTGGCAACGCTTAGAGGGGCGGATATTTCCAGATACCTACTTTTTTACGGCCAATACCCGTGCCAGCGTATTATTAAGCCGGGCACATCAGGCGTTACTGCAGCGGCTGGAGCAGCTATGGCAGCAGCGCGATCCACTGTTACCGCTGCAAAACAAATATCAGCTGCTGATCATGGCGTCTCTGATTGAAAAAGAAAGTGGTCATGACGCAGAGAAAGGCCTGATAAGCTCGGTGTTTGTGAATCGCTTAAACAGCAATATGCGCCTGCAAACCGATCCGACAGTAATTTATGGTTTAACCGATTACAGCGGCCGGATAACCCGGGCTAATTTGAATAATCCGCATCCTTATAATACTTACCGCCATCATGGCTTGCCACCTGGCCCTATTTCACTAGTCGGTGCCAGCTCGATAAGAGCCGCCGCACAGCCAGATGTCAGTGACTATTATTATTTTGTCAGCCGCGGCGATGGCTCACATCATTTTTCAACGACATTGCAGCAACACAATGCGGCAGTAAGGAAGTATATTCTTGGACAAACACAGTAATGCCGGTAAGTTTATTGTAGTTGAAGGGCTGGAAGGCGCGGGAAAAAGCAGTGCCATTGCTACAATTAAACAGTGGTTAGAGCAACAAGGCGCCAGTGTCGTCTGCACACGTGAGCCCGGTGGCACCCCTTTAGCAGAAAAGCTCAGAACGTTGGTAAAACAAGTTGATGCCAGCGAGCAGCTGGCTGCTGAAACCGAATTATTATTAATGTATGCCGCGCGGGTGCAATTGGTAAGCAATGTGATCCGCCCGGCACTATCAAATGGCCACTGGGTATTAGCCGACAGACATGACTTATCTTCGCGTGCTTATCAGGGCGGCGGCAGGCAACTGGATGATAAACTGATAGATGCCATCCGACTGGCCGTATTAGGCGACACCAGACCCGATTTCACCCTGTATTTGGATATTGACCCGGCGCTGGGCTTAGCCCGGGCGGCGCAGCGTGGTGAATTGGATAGAATTGAACAAGAGCAACTGGCGTTTTTTCAACGCACGCGCTTACGTTATCAGCAATTAGCGGCGACGGAACCTGCTATCGTGACCATAGATGCCTCACAGCCATTGCCACAAGTGCAGGCAGCTATTTTACAAGCGTTAGACAAAGCATTAGCGGCAGGCCAGTTGTAATGACTGAACCCGGAGCAGATGACTGCAGCATACAAAGCTGCTATTGGCTGGAGGCGCCTTTAGGGCAGCTAACCTCTTTAGCACAAAGCCAGAGCCTGGCGCATGCGATACTGCTGAGCGGCCCGGCTGGTGTGGGCAAGGCACGGCTAGCCATGGCACTGGCGCAGTTTTTGTTATGTAAAACACCCCATGGCAATAAGGCTTGTGGCCAGTGTAAAAGCTGCTTATTACGCCTGGCGGGTAATCATCCTGATTTGCGTCAGCTCAGGGCAACGAATGGCACTAGTATTGGGGTGGATGATATACGTGCGCTGACCGAGTTTACCCAGGGTACAGCGCAACAAGCTGGCGCCAGAGTGATACTGTTAGCTGACTGCGAAAAAATGACCGAAGCGGCCGCCAATGCCTTGCTCAAGACCCTGGAAGAGCCCCCCGCTGGCTGCTACTTATTATTGCTTAGTGCTGCACCTACGCAGTTAAAGCCAACCATTTTAAGCCGCTGCCAGCAATGGCGCATAGCGCCTTTAACGGAGCCAGCACTACAAGCCTGGTTGCAGCAAACCACTGATAAAACCTTACCTGACTGGCTGGGGGCTTATAGTGGCGGAGCGCCGCTCAGAGCCCTGCAGTTAGTGCAATCTGGTCAGCTGGAAACCATTATCCAGCAGTTTAGCCAGTTACAGGCCTATATCAACGGGGAGCTAAGCTTGCCAGAATTGCTGAAAACGCTGGAAAAAGCTGAAAATCTTACTAGCATCTTTGGATTGCTGGTACAGCAACAGCTTAACAATGGACGGGTTGCCGGGCAGTTTGAACGGCAACAAGCATTAATTCAGCGCTACCAGCAATGGTGTCGTGACGAGAAACAGATTTTAGGGCAAAATAAAGCTCTTATGTTATCGGCTTGGTTGGTAAAACTGCGCCAGTTGCTAGCAACTGCAGGAGGCTAAATGGAAGAGCTGTCTATCGGATTTAGTGATAATAAAGAACTCTATCGCTGTTATATGCCATTTTTAAAAACCGGCGGTTTGTTTGTCCGTACCGCGAGGCACTATAAGATGGGGCAAAGTTTGGCGTTAAGTGTCACCTTGCCTGACTCTTTGGAGCCAATGCTGGTATCGGGCAAAGTGGCCTGGATTGCGCCTTTGGGTGCGCAAAGTGCTAACCCGGCAGGTATTGGTTTAGCCTTTATTGACGATAAAAATGGCCTTGTGTCTAAAATTGAAAAACTGCTGGGTGGTATGCAAAATTCCACCGAGCCTACGCATACCATGTAGTAGAGTGTGGCTGATTAGCTAACTAGTGTAGTCACTGAGAATAAGAGGTTAGGGTGTTCGTTGATTCGCATTGTCATTTAGACCGGCTGGAACTGGATAAATTGGGGTTAACCCTGCCACAGGTGTTAGACAACGCCTTTGCTCAGCAGATTGAACACCTGTTATGTGTGTCGGTAAGTCTGGCCGAATTTACCGAGATGGCAGCGCTGGTTGCTCCTTACCCGCAGGTGTCAGTGTCTTGTGGAGAGCATCCGTTGCACCAGCAAGGCGTGGTAGACGCCGAGCAATTACTCAGTCTGTGTCAGCGCGCGGATGTGGTGGCCGTGGGCGAAACCGGGCTGGACTATTTTTATGCGCCTGAGTCAAAACTGGCGCAACAAGCTGCTTTTGTCGGCCACATAGAGGTGGCACGTCAGGTCAATAAACCTGTTATTATTCATACCCGTGATGCCCGCGCTGATACCATTGCCCTGATGAAAGCGCATCAGGCTCAGGACGCTGGCGGCGTGCTGCATTGCTTTACTGAAAACTATGAAATGGCCAAAGCCGCTCTGGATTTAGGCTTTTATATTTCTATTTCCGGCATTATGACTTTTCGCAATGCCGATGAATTACGTGCTGTAGTGAAAAAACTGCCGCTTGATCGTTTGTTAATTGAAACCGACGCACCTTACTTAGCGCCGGTGCCGTTCAGGGGCAAAACCAACCAACCGGCTTATGTTACAGCGGTGGCTAAAGCCATCAGCGAGCTTAGATCACTGCCTTTAGCACAGTTGGCAACGCAAACCACGGATAATTTTTACCGCTTGTTCAGCCGCTGCCCTCGTACTGTAATTAATTGATTTATAGATAAAAGAAGCCCAGAACCAATCCGAATTGTTCTGGGCCTAGGGGAATGGCTCATAGGGAATGAGCCGTGCGCTATCGAAAAACAGGATTTACTAAAGGTAAGATGAAGTGTAGCTAAAGATTGTTATTTTGCGATCTGCTTACTGCGAATTGCCACCGCTTATATCGACAATTCTATCCCGGCTTTTCCCCAGTTTATACCCACTTTATGCCCAGCTTATCCCCAGAACGGCCGTAAAGTCGGCATTATTTCAGGCTTTGCGCATATTTGCATAATCACAGCTATTATAATTTTGTTAACTTTGCACGACGTTTTATATATAAAAAAAGTCTAAAAAAAATTTTATATCTGTGTTGCAGTTGGCCGCTCCTACCAGCTGGCTTTAGCGCAACTTTAGTCTTATATGTCGACAATGTTATCTGTTTTAGCTTGACTAAAGCTAAATTTAAGCTTAAAAAAGGCTTATTGAAAATTAATGTCGACAATCCATGTCACTGAAGCCATTTCAACCTCACCCTGCTTTGCGGCAACCTGTCACCGCTGCCGATCGGGTTTTACAGGAAATTCAGCGCGCTATCGTTGAAGGGGATATTGCTGCCGGCAGTAAAATCAGTGAGCCCGAGTTGGCGCGGCGTTTTGACTTAAGCCGGGCGCCTCTGCGTGAAGCCTTAGCCCGGCTGGAGCGTTGCCACCTGATTGAACGCATTCCTAACGCCGGTGCCCGCGTGGTGAAATTGTCGACAACCGGCTTACTGGCCTTGTACCAGTTGCGTGAAAACCTGGAGGGTTTGGCCTGTAAATTAGCCGCCGAACATATGACTGACGAGGAAATTGCTGAAGTGCGGCAATTACTGGATCAGCATCTTAATTCACAACGGGTGCGCGAGGGCGAAAGTTATTACCAGGAAGCCGGCGATCTGGATTTTCATTACCGGGTGATTTTAGGTAGTAAAAATAGTTATTTAATCAATATTTTATGTGATGAGCTTTATTACCTGGTACGGATGTACCGGGTGCAGCTGGGGATGAACGGGCCACGGGTGTCGCGTGCGTTTGACGAGCATAAAGCTATTATTAATGCCATTGCCAACCGTGACGGTGAGCTGGCCGACTTACTTATGCGCCGCCATATAGCTGCATCGCGGCGTAACATCGAACTTCAACTTGAACAAATGGGAACCTGATATGGCAAACACACTTACCGCCGGTGCCAAATTTCGCGCCGCTATTACTGCAAACCAACCGTTACAGATAGTGGGCACTGTTAATGCTTACACGGCCATGATGGCTGAGCGTTGTGGTCATCAGGCTATTTATTTATCTGGTGCCGGTGTGGCGAATGCCTCTTTTGGTTTGCCGGATTTAGGCATGACCTCGCTAAACGATGTCTGCGAAGACATCCGCCGTATTACCGGGGCCAGCAGTGTACCGTTGTTAGTAGATGCCGATACGGGCTGGGGTGGGGCTTTTAATATTGCCCGTACCGTTAAAGAAATGAGCCGTGCCGGGGCTGCCGGTTTTCATATTGAAGATCAGGTGGCGCAAAAGCGCTGTGGCCACCGCCCAAACAAAGAAATCGTGTCGTTAAATGAAATGGTTGACCGGGTAAAAGCCAGTGTTGATGCCCGTACCGATGAAAGCTTTTTTATTATGGCGCGCACTGATGCCTTAGCACAGCAAGGCTTAGAAGCGGCAATGGAGCGGGCACTGGCTTGTGAAGCTGCCGGTGCTGATGCCATTTTCGCCGAAGCGGTGCATACGCTGGAGCAGTATCAGGCCTTTACTCAGGTATTAAAGGTGCCGGTACTAGCCAATATTACCGAGTTTGGCCAAACGCCACTATTTAATAAAGCCGAGCTGGCCAGTGTTGGGGTGGCGATGGTGCTGTATCCGCTCAGTGCCTTTAGGGCAATGAATAAGGCCGCGTTGAATGTATATCAATCTATTCTGGACAATGGCGATCAGAAAGCCGTGGTCGATAGCATGCAAACCCGGGCTGAGTTATACGACTTTTTGAATTATCACAGCTTTGAGCAAAAACTGGATGCGCTGTTTACTGACGGCAAAAACAAATAAGCCGCTCTTTATCACAGAACAGTATTGCAACTAACAGACGAATTTTACGAATCAACAGATCAGGGAGCAACACCATGGCAAATGCAAAACAACTCACCGGTGCCGGCCTGCGCGGCCAGGTAGCAGGCAAAACGGCCTTATCCACTGTGGGTAAAACCGGTTCGGGCTTAACCTATAGAGGTTACGATGTGAAAGACTTAGCCGCCCAGTGTGAATTTGACGAAGTGGCCTATCTGATTTTAAAAGGTGAATTGCCTACCGCATCTGAGCTGAGTGCCTACAAAACCAAATTGAAAAGCCTGCGCAGCTTGCCGCAGCCATTAAAAGATGTGTTAGAGCGTATTCCTGCCTCTGCTCACCCGATGGATGTGATGCGTACCGGCTGCTCTATGCTGGGTAACCTGGAAACCGAGCACAGCTTTGCTGAGCAACAAGATGCCACAGACCGCATGCTGGCGTTGTTTCCGGGCATGGTGAACTATTGGTACAACTACAGTCACCACAATAAGCGGGTAGAGGTTGAAACCGAGGCGAACTCAACCGCTGAGCAGTTTTTGTGGACCTTGCATGGCGAAAAGCCCAGTGCACTGCATGTACAGGTGATGGAAGCCTCACTGATTTTATACGCTGAGCATGAGTTTAATGCCTCTACCTTTACTGCCCGGGTTTGTGCCTCTACCCTGAGTGATATGCATTCTTGTGTTACCGGTGCCATTGGCTCACTGCGCGGCCCGCTGCACGGCGGTGCTAATGAAGCAGCGATGGAATTAATTGAAAACATGCAAAACCCGGATGATGCCGAGCAAAAATTGCTGGGTATGCTGCAGCGCAAAGAAAAAATCATGGGCTTTGGCCATGCGGTCTATTCTGAGTCAGATCCGCGTAACGCAGTGATTAAAGCCTGGTCTGAAAAGTTAGCAAAAGCCAATGGCGACACCCGTTTATATGATGTGTCTGAGCGCTGTGAAGCGGTAATGTGGCGCGAGAAGAAGCTGTTTTGTAATGCCGACTTCTTTCATGCTTCTGCTTATAACTACATGGGTATTCCAACCAAGTTGTTTACGCCGATTTTTGTCTGTAGCCGCTTAACTGGCTGGGCTGCGCATGTGATGGAGCAGCGTGCAGATAACCGTATTATCCGGCCTAGTGCAGATTACGTGGGTGTGGAGCCGCGGAGTGTTAAGCCGATTGGCGAGCGGTAAGACATTGCCGAAGTTAAATCTTAGGTTACACCTAAGGTGATAAAGCCAAACCGGTTTGGCCTAAGCCAACCGTTGCAGCCCTGGATGGGCGGAATCGAGCCCCCATGGATGGGTTTACGGCGTGTTGGTGTGGTCAAACCGGTTTGAGCGTAAATCCGATATGCCGGCACAATCAAGACAGACAGGTAACTAAAATGAACAGTGACTATCGTAAAAAACTGCCCGGCACCAACCTGGAGTATTTTGATACTCAGGCCGCCGTGGATGCCATAGAGCCAGGTGCCTATGCCAAACTGCCTTACACCTCAAGAGTGCATGCTGAAAACTTAGTGCGCCGTTGCGACCCGGCGATGTTAACCGATGCCTTAAAGCAGCTGATTTACCGCAAGCGCGATCTAGATTTTCCGTGGTACCCGGCCCGCGTAGTGTGTCATGACATCTTAGGCCAGACCGCATTAGTCGATTTAGCCGGCCTGCGTGATGCCATTGCCGAAAAAGGCGGCGATCCGGCCAAGGTCAACCCCGTAGTGCCTACCCAGCTGATTGTCGACCACTCACTGGCGGTAGAGCATGCTGGTTTTGACCCCGATGCCTTTGATAAAAACCGCGCTATTGAAGACAGGCGCAATGACGATCGCTTCCACTTTATTAACTGGACCAAAAAAGCCTTTAAAAATGTCGATGTGATCCCTCCGGGTAACGGCATTATGCACCAGATTAACTTAGAGCGGATGTCGCCGGTGATCCATGCTAAAGACGGTGTGGCATTCCCGGATACTTTGGTAGGTACCGACAGCCATACGCCGCACGTTGATGCGCTGGGCGTCATTGCCATTGGTGTCGGCGGCTTAGAAGCCGAAAGCGTGATGCTGGGCCGTGCCAGCTGGATGCGCCTGCCCGATATTATTGGCGTTGAGCTGACCGGCAAAGCGCAGCCTGGCATTATGGCGACCGATATCGTGTTGGCGTTAACTGAGTTTTTGCGCAAAGAAAAAGTGGTGTCTGCCTATCTGGAGTTTTATGGTGAGGGTGCCGATAGCCTGAGTTTGGGTGACCGAGCCACTATATCTAATATGACACCAGAATACGGTGCTACCGCAGCGATGTTTTCGATTGATCAGCAAACGCTGGACTATTTAACCCTGACTGGCCGCGAGCCGGCTCAGGTTAAACTGGTAGAAACCTATGCGAAAACCGCCGGGCTTTGGTCTGACAGCTTAAAAACGGCTGAGTACGAGCGCGTGTTACGTTTTGATTTATCCAGTGTTGGCCGCACTATGGCGGGCCCGTCGAATCCGCATGCCCGCTTGTCTACCAGCGATCTAACCGCCAAAGGCATTGCCGGCAAATATGACATTGAAGCGGGCAAGATGCCCGATGGCGCGGTGATTATCGCCGCTATTACCAGCTGTACTAATACCTCTAACCCGCGCAATGTGATCGCGGCTGCGTTATTGGCGCGTAATGCCAATAAGCTGGGTTTAAGCCGCAAACCCTGGGTAAAAACCTCGCTGGCGCCAGGCTCTAAAGCGGTGCAGTTGTATTTAGAAGAGGGCAATTTACTGTCTGAGCTGGAGCAATTAGGCTTTGGCATTGTCGGTTTTGCCTGTACCACCTGTAATGGCATGAGCGGCGCCCTGGATCCGGTGATCCAACAAGAAGTGATTGAGCGCGACCTTTACGCCACGGCGGTGTTGTCGGGTAACCGCAACTTTGACGGTCGTATCCACCCTTATGCCAAGCAGGCCTTTTTAGCCTCGCCTGCCTTAGTCGTGGCTTACGCTATTGCCGGTACTATCCGTTTTGATATTGAAAAAGACGTACTGGGCTATCACGACGGCAAGGCCATTACCTTAAAGGATATCTGGCCGGATGATGCTGAAATTGATGCGGTAGTGGCGAAAAGCGTGAAACCCGAGCAGTTCCGTAAAGTGTACGAGCCGATGTTTGCAGTAGATGTGGACTATGGCGATAAAGTGACGCCGCTGTACGACTGGCGGCCACAAAGTACTTATATCCGCCGCCCGCCTTATTGGGAAGGGGCATTGGCCGGTGAGCGCAGCTTAACCGGCATGCGGCCGCTGGCGATATTACCCGACAACATTACTACCGACCATTTATCACCGTCGAACGCGATTATGCTCGACAGTGCCGCCGGTGAGTATTTGCATAAAATGGGCCTGCCGGAGGAAGATTTTAACTCTTACGCCACGCACCGCGGTGACCATTTAACGGCACAGCGTGCGACCTTTGCTAACCCTAAGCTGATTAACGAAATGGCGGTAGTGGATGGTAAGGTAAAACAAGGTTCATTAACCCGGCTGGAGCCAGAGAGTAAGGTCACCCGCATGTGGGAAGCCATTGAAACCTATATGCAGCGCATGCAGCCGTTGATTATTGTCGCCGGTGCGGATTATGGTCAGGGCTCGTCGCGGGACTGGGCAGCCAAGGGCGTACGTTTAGCCGGGGTTGAAGCCATTGTCGCTGAGGGCTTTGAGCGTATTCACCGCACTAACCTGGTGGGTATGGGGGTATTGCCGCTGGAGTTTATGCCGGGCACTAACCGTAACACCTTGCAGTTAGATGGCACTGAAATCTACGACGTGGTGGGTGAGCGCACGCCACGCAGTACCTTAACGCTGGTGATTCAGCGCACTAATGGCGAGAAGCTGGAAGTACCGGTGATGTGCCGCTTAGATACGGCAGAAGAGTTGTCGATTTATGAAGCCGGCGGTGTGCTGCAGCGTTTCGCGCAGGATTTTTTGCAGGGTGCGGTGTAACTGTTGAGGTGATTTTGTTTAGCTTCGGTTGCAACTCCCCGAAAAGCTCGCCACAGCAATTACGCTGGTCAATCCTGCCCATCGCCGGAGGCCAGCCAGAGGCTGTTCAAATTCGTTCCAGACGAATTTGTCACGTCGCTGCTGGCGCGCTCGTTCAGACACTCTGTGTCGACTTTTCGGGGGTTCCAACCTTCGCTATCAAGTTCAGCTTAAATCGGCTCGTACTCCACGCGATGAACATAAACTTCATTGGGTAACAACTATGACAGTTCCACAGATAAAAATCCCCGCCACCTATATGCGTGGCGGTAATACTGTTTATAGGAGACAGTTGCTCCTGCAACTTTCTCCTTTCGCTGCGGAAAAATGCGATTTTTCCTTGCTCGCAGGCACTGCCGTGCCTGGCGGTAGTTCCCTCTACCGCCGAGGTTCCGCTTATTTCGCTGTAGGAGGTTAAATGTTTGCACCACAAATTAAGATCCCTGCTACCTATATGCGTGGCGGAACCTCAAAAGGCGTGTTCTTTAAACTGGACGATCTACCCAAGGCTGCACAAGAGCCAGGCACAGCGCGAGACAACTTGCTGCTGCGGGTGATTGGCAGCCCCGATCCTTACGGCAAACATACCGATGGCATGGGCGGGGCAACGTCGAGCACCAGTAAAACGGTGATTTTAAGCAAAAGCAGCCAGGCCGATCACGATGTCGATTACCTGTTTGGTCAGGTGGCCATAGACAAGCCCTTTATTGACTGGAGCGGCAACTGCGGCAACTTAACGGCAGCGGTTGGCTCCTTTGCTATCAGTAATGGCCTGGTGGCTGCCGAGCGCATACCGCAAAACGGCATATGTACGGTGCGCATCTGGCAGGCCAATATCCATAAAACCATTATTGCCCATGTGCCGATAACCCATGGTGAGGTACAGGAAACCGGTGACTTTGAACTGGATGGTGTTACCTTTGCTGCCGCCGAAGTGGCCATTGAGTTTTTAAACCCGGCCGCTGATGCAGGCGAGGGTGGCGGCGCCATGTTCCCCACCGGAAATGTGGTTGATGAGTTAGAGGTGCCAGGCTTGGGCACCTTTAAAGCCACCTTAATTAACGCCGGCATCCCCACTATTTTTGTTAATGCCGCCGATATTGGTTATACCGGAACCGAGCTGCAAGACGCCATTAATGGCGATGCTGCAGCGCTGAGCCGCTTTGAAAGCATCCGTGCCTATGGCGCAGTTAAGATGGGCTTGATAAGCGACATCAGTGAAGCAGCCGCCCGGGCTCATACGCCAAAAGTGGCGTTTGTGGCGCCAGCGCAAAGCTATTTGTCGTCCAGCGGTAAAGCGGTAAATGCCAGTGAGATTGACTTGCTGGTTCGGGCCCTATCCATGGGGAAATTACACCATGCGATGATGGGCACGGCGGCAGTGGCCATTTGCACAGCTGCGGCGATACCCGGTACGCTGGTTAATTTAGCCGCCGGTGGTGTCGCACGCGAAGCGGTGCGCTTTGGTCATCCATCCGGCACTTTGTGTGTCGGCGCAGCAGCACAGCTACTCAATGGTGAGTGGACAGTGACCAAAGCCATTATGAGCCGCAGCGCGCGGGTACTAATGGAAGGTTGGGTACGGGTGCCGGGCGATTGTTTCTGATCTATGTTGTTCTGAGTAAAAAAGGCGCTGCGGCGCCTTTTTCATGTGAGTACTAAGAAAGTTCAGCTGTTTACGGTGAGTTTGGGTTGTATGGTTGCGCGTTGGCACTTGCTGTACACAAACTCTGGGGCAAGATCGACTCCCGCCTGCCATTCAATGGTATCAAAAGATACGAACGCTTGCTGAAATGCACCTGGTTCTTTGAGTCGTTTGAACACACCAAAATCAAGGTAAGGCTTCATATCTAAGATGCCATACTCGCCATTTGAAAACTCCACGGACAGCAGATAATTTTCAAAAGCGGTGACCTTTTTGACTGATGGCTGCATGTTTATTCCGTTTACTGCTGGTGGCTAAATTATAGCGAACTCTATCTGTTTTTACCTAAAACAACTGCGACAATGGGCTTTTCACACCACTGACGCCATGCTTCAGCACATGGGTATAAATTTGCGTGGTACGCACATCGCTATGGCCAAGCTGCTCTTGTACGGTGCGGATATCAGCACCCGCTTCCAGTAAGTGAGTGGCGAAGCTATGTCTTAAGGTGTGGCAGGTTACTTGCTTTTGAATTTTCGCCAGCTGTGCTGCCTGTTTAACCGCTTTACGAACTGTTGTTTCATCAATATGGTGGCGGCGCACTTTTTTGATTTCAGGATCAATACTAAGCTGGTTAGAGGGGAACAAGTATTGCCAACCTATTTCATTGGGTGCCGAGGGATATTTTCTGGCCAGAGCGTTTGGTAGCCAGACACCAGCATAGTCGGGTGCGATTTTGTCTCGTTGCCAGTAGTCATGCACCAGGTGACTTTGGCGACGAAGCAACGGCAGTAGTTCGGGTGCTAAGGTGACGCGGCGGTTTTTATTACCTTTTCCCTGCCAAATCATCAGTGATATATAGTCGTAATCGACATCTTTTACCCGCAACCTTACGGCTTCCATTAAGCGCAAACCACTACCATACAGTAGCTGAGTAATAAGCTTGTATTTGGGATCTACCGCCAATAGCAAACGTTGCATTTCTTCACGAGTAAGCACCACAGGTAATTTAGCAGCCACTTGAGACTTATTAAAATTCATCTCTAAAGACAGTTGTCTATTAACAATATGACGGTACAAAAAAACCAGAGCATTTAAAGCGGTAGCTTGGGTTTTAACGGCAACATTTCGGTTATTAGTTAAATAAGACAAAAACTGTTCTACTTCTGGCTCGGCCATTTCTGCTGGGTGTTTTTTAGCATGGTATAAAATGTAGAAGCGGATCCAGTATTCGTAAGTGTCAATTGTGCGCCTGGCATACCGGCGCGCTGTCATAAACTCACGGATAAAATTTAGAAACACAGAGGCCATAATACCCTCAACACTTTATCTGTTTATATATACAGTAGTTTGGTTTGAGTTTTTTTTCAACATCTCGCGGGCTTTAATCTTGTACTTTGCGGCAACAAAAAGTAGTACAAGAAAAAAATGCTTGATTTACATTAAGCTGTAAGAATAGACTCAGGTAATAAAAAAACTCAGAGGAAGTTCTGCCTGCAACTTGCGGGTACAGATCCTTTGAATAAGCTGTTA
>NZ_DAINOE010000025.1:0-43250 GCF_036735525.1 Arsukibacterium sp.
TGACTATGCAATGATTGCGCTGACTTTCTAATGCCATAATGGCAAAGAGATCATCCGCCGGCATACGGATATAGCCGCCAGCTGTGGCATCGGCGCCCGGTGGGCAACACCACAGACGTAACAGTGCCATCACATGATCTAACCTTAAGGCACCGGCATAACGCATATTGGCACGGATCAGCTGAATAAAGGGTTCGTAAGCTTTCTGGCGTAATGTCTTAGGGTTAAACGCCAGTAAACCCCAATTTTGGCCTTTGGGCGCCATAATGTCAGGTGGTGCGCCAACACTCAGTTGCATCAGAAAATCTTCAGGTGCTGCCCAGCTTTCCGCACTGTTGCTGTTGGCGCCTACGGCCACATCGCAATACAGGCCTATGGCCATACCTTGCTGCTGGCAGTGGGTTTTTACCTCGGCCAGCTGCTGTTGTGCTAACCATTGCAGATACAACTGCTGGTTAATGGCGTCATGGTGTTCAGCAGCAAACTGCTGCACGGCAACACTGTTCGGATCCTGATATTCGGCCGGGAAATTTTGCCAGCAAGCCAGCTGCATATCGCGTTGAAACATGAAGGCCTGCAACACCTGATAACGTGCCAGTTGCATTAAGCTGGGGTCGCTTTGTGCGATAAACTGGTTAAACTGCTCTGCGCGCTCTGTTTGCTTGGCCAGATGCTGCTGTTTAAAGTGCTGAAATAACAGCGCGGCCATGTCTGCTTTAAGGTTGCTCACAGCATGATAATCGACCTCTGCGGCGGCCCGGCAGCGTTGTAAACGGCTTTGAAAAGACTGACTTTGCAGTAGCTGCTGCGCGCTAGTGCATTCGGCAAATTCTGGGCACTGCTCTAGTGCCACGTAAAGAGTATTGAGCCATAAGCGACTATTTGGGCTGTAGGGGCTGCAATCTTGCGGCAGGCCGGGATACAGCGCATGCAACGGGTTTAGGCCAATAAAATCATTACCCAGAGCTTTTAATGGTGTTACCAAATTTTTTAAATCAGCAAAATCACCGATACCCCAGTTAAGGTGTGAGCGAAGCGCATAAAGTTGAATAGCTGGGCCCATAGTTTTGTGTAACACCGCCTGATCATGTAGTTGGTAACAGCGGGTTGGAGTAATAATTAAACGTTGCTGATGCTGTTGCTGGCCGTCACTGAATTGCCATTGGTGATAACCCTCTGGCAAGGGCAGGTTGATGTGCGGTGCAAACACCAGATACTTGACACCTTGCACAGTGTGCCGCTCAATAACGTCGGCGGCACTCAGCGTAACATCACCACTAAAGGCCTGGCCTTCTTCAGTCATTAACTGCCAGTGCCAGTGGCTGCTGGCACCGGAAGCGGGTAATTGCAGCCGGACAGTAATAGCTTGCCCTTGTGGCGCCACCAGTACCGGTGCCAGCACTTCCTGCCATGGTTGGTTGTGAAGCTGATCAATGTGCTGAGCAATAGCATTGGGGCAGCTCAAATCAAAGCCCATGGCCTTGAGCAAAGCTGTCTGATGCTCAAGCGCTATAACCTCTGTATGACCCTGAGCATGTACATAGCTTTGTTGCAAACCTGCCAGGCTGGCAAGTTGCTTAATTGGTTCCATAGGTCACCTGTAAACTGGCTGAAGGTGCCCCCTTTGCAGGCAGGGCATGAGTATGTTGGCTGCATCGTTGCCGGTATAGGCCTGGCGAGCAGCCTTGCCAGTGTTTAAACGCTTTTTGAAAGCTACTTTGTTCTTCAAAGCCTAATTCAATAGCAATTTGCTGAATACTCAGCACGGGTTGACGTAAATACTGTTTAGCCAGTTGGTGGCGGCACTGCGCCACTAAGCCGCGGAAAGTGCATTGGCTTTGTTGTAATAAACGCTGCAGGCTGCGGCTACTCATATGTAAGGCGGTAGCAGCGTCGGTTAGCCGTGGTGATGCCGGCAGTGTCTGGGCAATATATGCCTGTAGCAAGGCCAGTTGCGGTAAGGCCGAGGCAGCAAGGCCACTAGAGGCAGCGGCCGGCCGGTAAAAGGCTAAAGTCATAGATTTGCTCCGGCTAAGGCAGGCCAGCAAAACCGCTTTTGCTATAGGCTGCCAATAAATGTTATAAGCATAAAACAACGGCGGGTGATTATTAAACCTACTGCATACGTATGCAGTGACAAAAACAGAGGAGTACAGAAGTTAACGGGGTGCAGTGCAGAATATTTTTCAGTAAGCCATTGAATGTAATATATATATTAAAGCTTTGCGCTGTGGCTTATGCATACGTATTCATAAAACTAGCTAAGGTTCATAGCAATTGAGGCGGTTATATCAGTTCTGTTTTAAAAAAGCATTTTGCCAAAGATTCTGATGAGTGGGATCGTTGAAAAACTGCCGCGGCTGCCAGCAACGCGGCAGTAATTTACGCAGGTAGCGTTCTTCACTGTCGGTGTACAGCAGCGCCAGTAGCTCTTTTAACCGCTGTTCGGGCAGCACTTCTAGGTGCAGCCTGGCGGGTTTAAAGTAGAGGTTGTAGCGCACATCAAGGCTAATATCCTGGCCCGTGTTGCGGTATTGCTGTTGGCGGCTTACTACCCGACAGCGAGGCTGCTCTGGCCGGGATGGGTAAAGGGCGTTAACAATTGCAAACTCGTAACGTTGCTGTGGCTTATTCTCTGAGGTTAGCGGTGTAAACACCACACCATAACCTTGTGGAAACAAACCGGTGATGCGCAATAACTGGTCCACCATACGGCCGCTGTATTCACCGCGTTTAGCACCATCACGCATTAATAGAGCTGCCTTAGGCAGTGACTGATAATTAAAACGCTGCCGCCCCGGCAATACCACAGAACTGTATACCTGAGGTACTTTTAATACGCCAATAAGTGCGGGTATTTGTTGGTTCAACATCTGGCTTAACCAATGAAGCCGGTGTTGTTGCTGCTCAAGCGCTTGCTCGCGCTCTTCGCGTTTATTGCTTTTTACCGGCAACAACCCCAGCCCCTGTTTTAGCATATCCTGGCTGGCTCGCTGACAGAGCGCCAGAAATTGCTGACGCTCGACGGGGGTCAGCGAGCGGCTTAAATCATATTGTTTATGCTCGCCGGTAAGAAGTTGCATAGCTACCGGATGCAGTTGCCCCATATCCTGTAACAAAATAGTGATAACTAAGGGCAGCTGAATATGCTGACGATAAGGGCATTGCTCTGGGTTATGCAGCTGACGCTGCTGGTAAGCCTCAAGCACTGTGGGTTCGGATAATTGCTGATGTTGCAGCAAATGGTCCAGTAAGCGCAGGCTAAGTACCGCCCGGTACAAGGGTTTATAAGCAAACTGCATTAATAGTTGTTGGCGTTTTTCGCTACTGGCGGTAATTTGTAAACAGCCCAGAATGCGGGCGCTAAAGGTCAGTGTATCCGCTGTTTGCTGGCCTTCAGACAAATGTAACAGCTGCTCAGCTATATCTAACAGCAGTGTCCAGCGACTTTGCCGTGCCCGCTCGTCGTGCAACTGAGCATCTAAGTAGGCTTCACGTGCTTTGACACTGCTATTCTTATCTACAGTGTTGCCGTGTTGCTGCCAGGCTTGCTCTAAATGCAAATATTGCAAATGTTGCGTCTGGCCTTGCTGATAAAACTGCTGCACTTGCTGATACAGCGAAGGCGCTGTGGGGTGGTATAGCTGCGCCAGCAAGCGGTCAAGTTTGCGCACAAAAGTGGAGTCTTGCGATGCAGCTTTTTTCACAATGGCGCCCAGATAGCTATTAAGCAATTAAGTTGCATAAAATAGCCTGAGTTGCCGCGAATGAAAAGCCTAACTTTAGACTGGTTTTCGCGGCTAGCTGATTTATTGTCAGTCAGGTTTAAACGGGCAATATTTACTCAGGTAAAATTCATGGCCTGAAGCGCTACTGGCATAACTCTGCAGCTGTTGGCGCAGGGCAGTTAAGGTTTTATCAAGATCAACTCCTTGTTTAGCCTGCATCACAGGCGCAAGTTCTGCTGGTAAGGTGCGTTGGCCAGTCAGTACAGCAACCCAGCTTTCTTGTTTGAAGATATCTTTATCTTCGGCTCTTAAGTGGCCATATTGCCGATACAGCGCCAGGCGCTCTGACAGGCTATCAGGAAGAGTCATGTGTTTACAGTATTGCCAGTAGGCGCTGTCTTCACGGTTTGTGGCATGGTAGTGCAGAATAATAAAGTCTCTGATGTATTGGTATTCCGCCTGAGTTAACTGGTTATACTCCTGAATCACGGCGTCATTCATCTGCATGCCGGGAAATAAACTGATAAAACGCATAATGCCACGCTGGATTAGATGTAAGCTGGTCGATTCCAGTGGCTCGAGAAACCCTGCGCTCAGGCCAATAGCCAAACAGTTTTTATGCCAAAACTGATGACGATGGCCGGTTTTAAATCGGATCAAGCGCGGGTCATTCAGCGGCGTGCCGCTAACATCGTTTAACAGCATCTGTTGGGCGGCATCAGTGCTAAGATGTTCACTGCTGAATACATTGCCATTACCCATACGTGTTTGTAATGGTATGCGCCATTGCCAACCTGCCTGATGCGCAATCGATCGGGTATAAGGCCGGATCGACTCGGTCAGTGTGGTTTGCACCGCAACAGCACTGTCGTTTAATAAATACTGCTGCCAGTCAGTAAAGCCAACTTTCAGTGTGTCACCTAATAACAGTGCCCGACTGCCTGAACAATCGATAAAAAAATCAGCGCTGAGCGTACTGCCATCTGCTAAAACTAATGCTTTGATATTGCCTGTCATGGGGTGTTGGGTGACAGCAGTAATCTTACCTTCTTGCCGCACAACGCCTCGTTTTTCTGAATAGCGCCTTAAGAAACCGGCATACCGGCTGGCATCAAAATGATAAGCATAATCATAGCCACTGAAAATTGACCTGGGGTCAGTCGAAGGCGGTGTGAATTTGTTCAGTTTAGCCAGCTGCCAGGCGAGTGAGTATTCCTGAATGGGCAATTTATGCCCCTCAAGCTGGGCTTTAAAAAAGAAATATGGGAAAGGAATATAATCAAAGTCCAGGCCAAAGCGACCAAACTGATGAAAATAGCTATCCCCGGGCTTTGCCCAGTTTTCGAATTGAATGCCGAGTTTTATCGAGCCATTACATTGACGTAAAAACTCGTTTTCATCGATACCCAGCATCATATTGAAGCGCTTTATCGGTGGTATAGTGGCTTCGCCAACACCAATGGTACCTATATCGTCAGACTCAACCAGAGTAAGCTGAACGCTGTTACCCAGTTGCGATGACAACATGGCGGCTGTCATCCAGCCTGCTGAACCACCACCGACAATGACCAGATGCTTCAAAGGCGCTGCATACATAGTTATCCCTTATCAAGGTTTCAGATAATGTACCAAAAAAAAAGCTGCCGCAAACTGTCGGCAGCTTTTAAGGCTTTTTAGCATCAGAACTTAGCGTTAACACCTAAGTAAAACTGACGGCCAAAATATTGCAAAGTACCTGTATTGTACTGAGCTCCAAAGTACGAAATGTTCGGTTCATCCGTCAGGTTACTGACCGAGAACACGCCCTGATAGTTTTCGTTAAATTGGTAAGACGCCTGGAAGTCAACAAGCAACTCGCTTTTGAAAAAAGCTTGTTGCAGCTGACCTAAAGCGACCTGATTACCAACGTAGTCATCGCGATAACGTACGTTGACCCGGGTAGAGAACACATCTTCATAGTCATAGAACAGCGCGCCAGACCACACCACCTTGGATAAACCTGGTAGTGGAGAGGTTTCTTCAATTCCGCCTTGTACTGCAGCAAATGAATTATTTAACTCACTTTCAGTGTATGAAACACTACCACTGAAACCAAGGCCTTTAAAGGCGCCCGGCAGGAAGTTAAATGTTTGAGTGTAGGCTAACTCTGCACCGCGAAGATAACCGCCTTCACCATTGTTAAACTTGGCACTGTAAGCACCTGGCACTACAGGCACCTGAGTAACCGGATCAACCGCTGGCACTGCGATGTTTGCACTGGCGAAGTCGAACTGTTCCTGCGTAAACTGTTGCACAATAGAGCGAATGTCTTTGTAGAACAATGCGGCAACAAAGGCGCCTTCAGTTTCAGTGAAATAGCGCTCATAAGACAAATCATACTGATAAGCATAAAATGGCTTTAAGGCCGGGCTGGAGTTGGCATTAAGGTTAGCTTCACGCTGGTTAGTGATTGGATTTACATCAAAAGACCAGGAGCCGCTGACCCGCATTTCCGGTAAATCCGGACGCGCCATTACTTTAGCTGCGGCAAAACGGAGTTGATCATTATCCGTCAGGCTTAAATTCAGGTTAATCGAAGGCAGTACATCAGTATAAGTAATGCCTTGTTCAACAATATCGTAATTACAGTTGGTGATATTATAATCATCTGTAATACAGTCGCCTGAGCCTGGTACTACAGCAGTTTGCAAACCTGTGCTGCTTTGTTGGGATCTGACCACCCGTACGCCGACATTACCGGTTAAACGTTTTTTTGCCAGCTCTGTATCCAAATTGGCCTGCAAGTAGGCAGAAACTGTCTCTTCTGTGACCAGATTAGATTCAAAGAAGGTCCATGAGTTATCCCAGCTCTTACCGGCACTTGTGTTGACACCCTGACTGGTTAGCCAGGCGTTTTCAATTTGTGCATTGTTAATGGCTAAGAAGTTGGGGTAATGGCTAAAGCGCCCGCCAAGATTCATCACCGAATAATCGCCTGACTGTAACTGATATGGCGGATGTGATTGTCGGATCACCGGGTTATTCGGGTCAGTTAAATCCCAGCTGGTAACCCAACGGCCACTGCGAACACCCAGAAAATCACTGGAGCCATAACGGTACATATTACGATCAAAGTCGTGTGTACGCTCAGACCAACGCACACCAGTCTCAATGGTCGGGAACATCTCATTGTCCAGCTCGTACTGCAGATCAAGCTTGATTGACGAGGCTTTATTTTTTTCGCGGTTAGGATACTTTTCCAGTGCGGTAACCATGGTACGGTTCGGGTCGGATAAGCCTGCCGCTGAGGCCGAATCAATAATAATGGTTGGCAGGGTTAAACCATTTAACTCGTAATACACATCAAAATTATTTGTCGCTAACGGGAAAGCGGCTCTGGCATCATCAAACAGTGCCATCCGCACAACGGTATCCAGGTAATAGGATTTGCCCTGAGAGTGGGACAGATCCAGAGACACCGTTAGCCTGTCCAGATCCCAAGTGAAATTAGTGCCGAGTGACAGAACTTCGCTGTTAACGGTACGGTCATCCGAGGTGGTCTGGAAACCGTAAGGGATGCGACCACCTGGCAATGGTGCCTGCGTCAGGTTGCCACTGCGGTTACCCCAGTAACGGCCGCCAACTATAACGTCCTGGTTAGGGCCTGATAACACCGGGTTAGTGAATTCGAAAGTAGGACCATCCAGCAAGGTACCTAAACCATCGAAGAAAATACCGCGGTCTTTGCGTTCGGAGTCAAACTTAGAGTAGAACGCATCGGCTTTCACCGTCAGGCTGCCTTCCGGTTGAAAGGTTAGGGTACCCATAAAACCGTCACGTATTTCTTTACCACCACGGGCATTTAAATTAAAGCTGGTGGGTACTACATAACGTTTAGCACCACCCTCTACAGCAGTAAGATCGCAATCCACCGGCGAGGTAACAGGTGCTCCATCGAACGGCAGCAAGCCACATCTGGGTTGGGAATTAACAAATTGTGTTGAAATATTTGGTTGGTCCAGCCGGGCGTAGCCTAAACCCAGGCCCAGGGTATTATCTAAAAATTTACCCTGATAAGAAAAACTGAAGCGATTACCAACAGCATCTGTATCCGGGTTAGCACTGGCAATATCGTTGTAACTCAGTCGACCCTGTACGTTAAAGGTATGGTCTTCACTGTTATTTAATGGATTAACAGTACCTAGTTCAATAGTACCGGCTACCCCGCCTTCCAGTAAGGAGGCTTTTTGCGATTTATAAACCCGGACTGAGTTAATTAATTCGGCTGGGAATTGGTCGAATTGGACACTACGCCCGCCCTGGTTAGACACCAGTTCACGGCCATTTAACGTAGCAAATACAAAAATACCGGACAAACCACGGATGTTCAATTCGCTGGACTGGCCGCTGGAGCGTACAGACGTGACACCAGGCAGACGGGTAATAGAATCGGCGATGGAGACATCAGGCAAAGCGCCCATGTCATCTGCAGAAACGGCTTCTACAATAGTGTCCGAGTAGCGCTTTACATTGACTGACTCGATAAGGCTGCGACGGAAACCTTTAATCTGGATAACTTCGACGCTTTCTTCAGCGTTTTCCTGCTCTTCGATTTCCTGAGCTAATGCAGAATAAGATGACATAGCTAAGCCACCAAGCATTAGCGCCAGCGTCAGAGCACTGGGTTTAAACGTTTTCATGTGTGTTCCTCAAACATTAATAGTTGTTGTTTTGAAGACTTCCCTTACAGATGAACGGACTTAATACATTTATTTCAAAGCACCAGCCAGCGATGGCAGATTTCAGGCAACACAGACACACTGCTAACTTTATGCACACCCTTAAGTGATGACAACCTGATGCATACGTATTCATGCTTATATTCTGGTCTATTTTCTATACAAGGGGCCAACTGTTGATTAGATTTAGTAAGTTGATGTCTCTATCAACAGAGTAGGACCGGTTTTTTGTATACCCAACAGGCTTCAGACACACACACATAACGGGGTACAAACGACTTATACTGATAATGCGAATGACAAGGCGCAGAGTCCATTTATTTTAAAAATAGCACCTCAACAATACAATCAAACAAAGTTTGAAGGAGTTATTTGTTATGAGTCTTAAGTTTAAGCCACTTTCGCTGGTGGCGCTGGCAACCTCAGCAGTGCTGTATGGTTGCGGCAGCGACGACCGCATCGAAAAAACTGTGGTCTATGATGACAGTACAAAAACCGGTTTGTGGTGTCAGGCACCACAAATAGTGCAGGTAGTTGATTCTGACTTTTATCCGTTAACGTTTGCTGAGAGAACGGCGCTTAAAAATGCCGCTATGGCTCGTGATGGCTTGAGTTTTGATGACGCAGCCTATAATCCCTATACCTATAATTTTGATGGTATTGATTTATTTGATGTGTTGCCATTAACAAAAGTGGAAGAAGCACGTCAGGTCATTGCCAGAGCCGAAGCGCGCGAATTTAAAATTAATCAGGGCCAACAAGCTATCTTTGGTGATGGCTTTGATGCCTGGTTTGATGGCTGGTTTGCTTCAGTACCTAAAACCGATTATCTTGGTAAGTCTGAGCGTTTAAACAAAGCCAAACGTGGTTTTGAACTGAGTCTCAGTGCCAGTAACAATAATCAGGAAGTCTGCTACACACCACCAGCATCCTGTCCGAATTATCAGATCCCGGACGATTCAGGTCAATATAGCTGTATTACGCCCTTGGATAACCCATTAGCAGATGTGCAGCCTGCAGTAAGCTTTGTTGCCCCTGCAGGGCAGGCGGCGATTTTTTATCGCTCGGCCAGTCATGTCGACAATGGTGACAATACCGAAACCTACCGTGATTTAACTATTCACAGTTGGAACGATGCTAACTGTACTGCTTACAAAGATGACAGCACCACCGATTGGGGACAGGGTAAGCCATCAACAGGCATTGACCCTTACTACGGTATGTACTGGGTATTGAATCTGGCAGACAGTCCGGATCAATGCGGTAACATTATCGTGTATAACAGAGTCACTGGCAGTAAACGTGTTTCTGAAGCTGATTTACGGTTACCATTAGCAAATGCTGGCGTGTTGGCTAACCTGGATAAAATGTCCTACTTACAGGATGGCGTGCGGGTTAACAACATCGATGGTAATTTCTATGCTAACCAGCATCCATTATTGGGTGCTGCAGCTGGCGGAGTCAAGTCCTGCGGCTGGGGAACCGAGTTGGACAGTACCGGTGAGCTTTGTGTTGGCCAGTCTCTAGACAATCAGTGTCCGACAGGCACAGTTGCTGTTGGTGTGGGACAGGAAGAAATTGCTTCTAAATGTATCCCACTGTTCAACCCGGCAGAAACCACACTGTACCTTCGCGGTGGCTTTAATGACTGGGGTACCGGCAATCAGTTTAGTTACGATAGTGGCAAATTCCGTTTAAACCTGAGCTATGGAGACCATCCGACGGGCGCCAGTGCCGGTGAAGATGGTACGGTAAATTATGGTTTTAAAGTGGCCGATGCGGACTGGGCTGAAGCCTCAACCTTTGGTGGTATTAAAGGTGGTGAGCTGCCAGGGGTTGGTAAAACTGTAGAGTTGACTGCAGGTAATGGTGTTGGACAGGATATGTTTATTACCCTGGCTGAAAACACTATTTACCAATATGTAGTTGATGCGACGACACCGGAAGCCGTGACGCTGAAAATTGATGAAGTGCCATTAGCCGTATTCCCTGTGATGACCATAGATGGTGAGCCAACGGAACTGGTTTATAGTGGTTCCGGCAAGTTCAGTGCCAGGGTAAACCTGCAACCGGATAGCTATAGCATTACCATAGCTGACACGGCAGCGGATTTTGCAGTTGGTGCCGGGGCAGATCCACTGCTGCAGTTAAATGAGCCTTATGCACTGCAGGAAGAGGGTGGCGCGCTAAGTTTAATGGTTACCGATGAAAACGAATATGATTTCGTATTAGATTTGTCTGATGTCGAAGCGCCGCTATTTACTGTTATTCCAGGCAAGCCGCTGGGGAATGTGGCGGTATTTATTCGTGGTTCATTGAATGGCTGGGGCGCACCGGCTTCGGATGAAATTCAATATGATGATGCCAGTCGTACCTACTCAGTGTTATATGGCCTGGAAGCTTCAGAAAACGCATATCAGTTCAAGTTTGCCAGTGAAGACTGGTCAACTGTTGATCTCGGTTATGCCGCGTTTGATATGTCTGAAGATGACAATGCCATCCCACTGACTAATGTGGGCGGTAATATCGGTATTGTGGTGGATAAATCCAGTTCTTATTTATTTGAACTGAATTATGCTGCGGCAAGACCGGTACTGAAAGTATCAGAGCTGCCGATTTATATTCGTGGTGGCATGAATAGCTGGGGCAGTGCTAATCAGTTAATGTTCCGTACCAGTAGCGTTGATAACACTAATGAGTCTGGTCATGTTTACTCCAGTACTATTATGTTAGCCGCTGATAACGTGTTCTTTAAAGTGGCGACGGATGACTGGGCAACCATTAACCTGGGAGCACCTACGGATGACGGCCTGGCTATTTCAGTGGGCCAGGAAGTAGAGCTGTTTAGTACTAATGGTAACCTGTCGATTAACCCAGCGATGGCCGGTGAATATAACTTTATATTTAACGAGCGGGCCAAGACCCTGGTAGTTGAACCTGCAGGAAATTAAGTTATTACAGTAGTCAATAATAACGCCGGTCTTGATGACCGGCGTTATTATTTTGAGCTAAGTATACCCGGAGAAATACATGAAAGCGTCTGGCTTAAAAAATCAGCTGTTTCTGGTGATTGCCTTGTGTTTGCCATTTTTGTTACTGGCGATAGCAGAAGGGGCTCTGCGGCTGCTTAACTATGGTGATGCATATCCGTTATTTATTCCTTCCCCGGCCAATGAAGCCTATCTGCAAACGAATCCACAGGTTATAAAGCGTTATTTTCCGCCAGGACAGGCTCCGGCTGTCAGTCCGGATACAGTGTTGTTCAAAGCCAGTAAACCGGCAAACAGTTTCCGGATAGTGATACAAGGCGAATCGACTGCGGCCGGTTTTCCTTATGGTCGCTGGGGATCATTACAAGGCATGTTGGAGCAGCGTTTTAAACGTGAGTATCCCGACCATCAGATCGAAATTATTAATACTGCTATGGCTGGCGTGACCAGTTACACCATGCTTGATTTGGCGCATGATATTTCTGCTGTGCAACCCGATTTAGTGCTTATTTACGCCGGTCATAATGAATACCTTGGTGTATTTGGTGTTGGGTCTGCCATTTCTGCGGCAGGCAATGGCGCCATTACCCGTTGGCAGATCCGTCTTAAAAAATTACGGTTGTATCAACTGTTAGAACGCACGTTATTCTCATCATCAGAGGTGCTGACTGTTGATAGTGGTGCCGCTAAAACCTTAATGGCTAAAGTGGCTGCAGGCCAGCATATTGAAATGGATAGTCCCTTATATCATAAAGGGCTGGCTCAGTATCGGCGTAACCTGAAGCAGCTGTTAACACATTATCAGCGTCAGCAGATCCCGGTGTTGTTGGGCGATTTGATTAGTAATGAGCGGGATTTACCACCCTTTTCAGCAGTGCAATTTCTAAACTGGCCTGAGTTGAAACAGCAGTTAAGCCAGCAGCAGCTAGCAGAGTCGCAGCTCCTGGAGTTAAGGCGCCGACTGCAAAATGATAAAGCCGGCCATTACTATTTAACAGGCTTGCTGGCATTGCAGCAAGGCGACGTCAGCACTGCGCAACAAGCATTTAAACAAGCCAGAGATTTTGACACCTTAAGATTTCGTGCGCCATCAGCTTTTAATCAGGTCGTCGCTGAGTTATCACAGCAATCCGGTGTCAGCAAGGTCGCGGTTGAACAGGCGTTCCGGCAACACTCAGCACAACAACTGATTGGCAATACCCTGTTGCTGGAACATGTACACCCGAATGTAGATGGTTATTTTTTACTGGCCGAACAATTTTATCAGGCAATAGTAAGTTCAGGGCTGCTGGGGCAGCCAACGCAACGAGTCAGTTTAACTACTGCCCGGCAAGATGTGCTGTTAAGTGAGTTAGATATTGGTTATGCCACACTGAAAATAGCGAACTTAGTCAACCAATATCCTTTTGTATCGGAAGCAAATCCGCTACCTCCGTTGCAGGCTGACGCGATGATGGCGTCGTTCATTATGAAAAGAGTTCAGGGCGGGGATTGGGTGCAGCTGCAGCAGCAGTTGCTTAATCATTATCGTCAGCAAGGCGAGTGGCTTAAAGCTGCAAAACTGGCCGCCAGTCTGGCGGATGCTATGCCCTATCATCCGGCAGTAATGAGTTTGGCTGCTAATTTGTACTTTCAGGCGGAGGAGTTGATGCTGGCGAGCTACTACTTCCGCAGAGCTATTCCTTTAACGCCAGACAATGTGTCTGACAAATTAAATTTGGCGCATGTGTATTATTTGCAATCTCACTTTCAACAAAGCATGGAGTTATTACTCGAGGTACAACTACAGCAGCCACATTACCCGCAATTGGATGCCTTTATTCAGCGGGTGCAAACTGCGCTAGCAGAACATGCAGGTTAGGCAGCAATATGCGTTATGCATTCGTATTCATCAAAAATCTGTAGCTAAAGCAACTATAGTGGTTGATGCATTTATAAGCATAATTAAAAAGGTTCCAACATGCAAAACTTCAAGACAAAGGGTAGATGGTTGGCTGTTGTACTCACGGGTTGGCTATTGTCAGCTTGTGGTGGCGATAGCTCCTCAATAAAAAGTTGCCCACAGGGGCAAACATACTCAACACAAACGCAGGCTTGTGTTGCGATACCAAATACACCGCCAGTGTTGACCTCTGCGGGCCAATTTACTGTTAGCAGTGATGTGGAAAACGGTACTCTGGTTTATACCGCAACGGCGACAGACGCCAACAACGATTCGATCACTTTTTCATTAACGGATCCGCGTAATATCTTTAGCATTAATAGCAGCAGCGGTGCAGTGACTGTGACCAATGCTTCAGCCTTAGCGGCTGCAGCGCCTTCTTACACTATTACTATTACCGCGAATGATGGCCGTCAGGGCGTCGCTAATCGGACAGTGACGGTCAATATCGAGCTGGTCCAGACGGGTATTCAACCCTCAGTAACACCGGCCGGGAATCAGGCGGTCATTTATTACTACCGGCAGGATTCAGATTACGATGGCTGGATACTGCATGCCTGGAATAATGAAGAATGTAACGCCTATGCTGATTATGCAGATAATGGTGGCACTGAATGGGAAACTGGTCTGGCTCCGAGCGGTCTGGATGAAAACTTCGGTGTCTACTGGCTGTTTGAGATAAAAAGTGCGGCCAGCTGCGCCAACTACATAGTGCATAAAGGCAACGATAAAGATCCGGATGACAATGATCAAAAACTGGATTTAAGTACTGACCGCTGGGCCTTTTTAGTTTCTGGCATAGGTATTTTTTACGCACCTGAAGATGTTGAGTTTACCGCCCCCTTTGCACCAACCCAAGCGTCAGCGCATTGGATTGATACACACACCTTAGTGTGGAATGGCAGTGGCACTGATGTGCGTCTGATGTATTCTGAAGATGCCAGCTTAGCTTCGGCATTCAGTTCTGCAGGCTTTATCAGTTTAACAGCGAGCAGCCTGACTAGTGCTCAACAGCAACTGGTGCCTCATTTAGCAAGTTGGAATGCTTACCAGTTCGAAGCCGAGCCAGAGTTATTACGCACTTTAGTCAAGAGCCAGTTGGCGGTTGCAGAATTTGATAGTGAGCAAGAACCGGTCAGAGCAACCTATGTACAAACGGCTAAAGCGCTGGATGCCCTGTATACACGTGGCGACGATGATGCGGATGAAGCTGAACTGGGCATTCGTTATGATGGTGACGTCATTCATGTTGCGGTGTGGGCGCCTAGTGCGAAAACGCTGAAACTGAATGTTTATAATGCGGCTAAAACCAGAGTGGCTTCCTATCCGATGACAGAAAACACGGACAGCGGTGTCTGGCATTACCAGGGAACTCAGGCATTAGATCGACAATTTTATCGTTTTGAAATAGAGGTTTATCATCCTCTGACCAGGCGAATTGAAGTTATCGAAGCTACCGATCCCTATTCTGTGAATACATCGACCAATGGCCGGTTTTCTCAGTTTGTAAATCTAACTGATGCCGATTTAAAGCCGGCAGGATGGGATGCCAGAGTGGTGCCGGTGCTTGCTGCTGTAGAAGATGCGGTGTTACTTGAGGCTCATGTCCGTGATTTCAGTATCTTTGATGCGACGACCTCTGCCGCGGCCCGAGGAAAATACATGGCCTTTACCGAAGTCAGTTCGGATGCCAATAAAAATCTGCAACGTTTGGCCGAAGCAGGTGTGACCCATTTACACTTACTGCCGTTTAATGATTTAGCCAACATTGAAGAAAGTGCAGCTAACCGTATTGATTTGCAGAATACCGTTGCTGAACTGTGTGCCCGGGTAGCTTCAGCACCTGTTTGCGGGGTAGAAAGTGGTGCTGCAACCCTACTCAGTGTATTCCAAAGTTACGATCCTGCCTCTGGTGATGCTTATAAACTGGTTGATGCGATGCGCGGTTTAGATGGTTTTAACTGGGGATATGATCCGCACCACTTTAATGTTATTGAAGGTAGTTATGCTTCAAACCCTGATGGTGTGCAGCGTATCATTGAGTTCCGGCAGATGGTGCAGGCTGTGCAGAGCAGTGGGCTGCAAATAGTAATGGACGTGGTGTATAACCATACTGCTTCTTCAGGGCTATTTGATAATTCCGTGTTTGATAAACTGGTACCTGGTTATTATCACCGTTACAACGAAGTCACCGGCATTATTGAGCGTTCAACCTGTTGCGAAAATACCGCTTCAGAACACCGGATGATGGCTAAGTTTGTGATTGACTCTTTAGTGCACTGGGTAGAGCACTATGGCATCAATGGTGTACGTTTTGACGTCATGGGCCATATGCCAGCTGATTTGATCCTTGCCGGGCGTGAGGCGGTGCAACAAATTGATGCCAATAATTATTTCTATGGTGAAGGCTGGAATTTTGGCGAGGTAGCCAACAACCGTTTGTTTACACAAGCTACCCAGTATAACCTGGCAGGTTCAAAAATAGGTACATTTAATGACAGGCCACGTGATACCATCCGTGCTGCAGCTTTATCACAACAGAACGTTAATTTAAGTAGTGCTGATCATATCCGGCTGGGTATGGCGGGCACCTTGCAAAACTATGAATTACGCGATAAAGATGGCCAGCGCCGCAAAGGGATAAATTTCAGTCAGTCTTCTTATGCGCTGACCCCGGCAGATATCATCAATTATGTCGATAAGCATGATAATGAAACCTTATGGGACGCGTTGCAGTACGCATTACCTAATGATATGCAGGTGGAAGACCGGGTCAGGCTGCATTTATTGTCGGCTGCGATCCCTATCATGAGTCAGGGGATTCCATTTTTCCAGTTAGGTTTGGATCAGTTACGTTCTAAATCTATGGACCGTAATAGCTTTGATTCTGGCGACTGGTTTAATGCTGTGCGTTATGATGGTATTAACAATAATTGGAATGTCGGTTTACCGCGTATTGGAGACAACCCTAATCAGTCACTGATCGGTAGCATTTCGGCTAATCCCAATATTGCTGTGAGTTCTGCTGATATTTATCTGGCTCAGCAGGTGTTTGCCGAGTTTTTAAATATTCGCCGCGATAGTCCGTTGTTCCGATTAACCAGCGAGCAAGCTGTGCTCAGACGTGTTGGCTTCCATAATACCGGCCCGGTACAGATACCTGGCGTCATTGTAAAGAGCATTGATGATGGTATTGGTCAGTCTGATCTGGACCCGGCTCAAGATGCGATAGTGGTGGTGGTCAATGGCACAGCAGCTACTGTTACGCCAAGAGTGGCGGCAGCATCTGGGTTTTCTCTGCATCCGGTGCAGCAAGCATCGGCTGATAGTCGGGTTCAGCAAGCCAGCTTTAGTATGGTTGACGGCGAAGGGCAGTTCAGTGTGCCAGCCTATACTGTGGCGGTGTTTGTTAAACCACAAGTCGGGGCTCAGGGTGTTGGTTTGCCGGCTGATCCTGATTTTGTTCCATCCCCCTTTGGCGAGGCTGTCCTCTATGCTGAAGGTTTAACGGCGCAGCCAGCGGAAATGCAATATGACGGCAGTGGTAACTATACCGTTGGCGTTACCCTGACCTCTGGTGCTTATCAGTTCAGTATCAGTGATCTGGCTGACATTGAGTTGAATTTTGCTGATGTGGTGGCCGCCGATGAAACCATAAACTTTAGCGCTGCAGAGAATGGCCAGATTGCATTTAATGCTGCTGCCAATGGTACTTATCTGATTAGCCTGAATGTCGCAGGCGCAGACTATAAGCTGGCCATTCAGCTGCAAAATGAGTTGGTAGCTTGTCAGTTAGCAGACAGTGCTGAAGCGCCACCTTTTGCTATCGCCGGGGGCGGCAGCTTGTTTGTGCGGGGTAGTCATTCTGGTTGGAACCCAATGCCAGAGTTTCGCATGAGCTATAAAGGTGAAAACCGTTATCAGGCCGTCGCTGAATTTGATGGCGAGTTTGAGTTCAAGCTTGCATCCGATGATGGCAGCTGGACCACCCAACTATGGGTGCAGCAGGATAATGGCCAGATTGATACCAGCACCTTACAGGTTGGCATTGATTACAATGTTGCTTACAACGATGCGGGTACCAACAATAATCGTACCTCACTGGTTGCCGGCACCTATAGTTTCCTGCTGACACTGAACAGTGCTAACCCTGCCAGAGGGGCCAACGTTGGCTCCCTGGTCATTGAGCAATGCCTTGCAGATTAACCTAAGACCAGCAGCCAGGTTGTAAGACCTGGCCTGGATAACAAAAATGGCAGTCGTGATGACTGCCATTTTTTTGCATTTAACGGCTGAGTTGTTGCAACAACAGCTCTGCTTCTGGCGGGACATTGTTGGTCAGTAAAGCACGATGCAGATAATGACGGGCTTCAGCTTGGCGTTTTGCCTGCATTAAAATCTGTGCCGCCTGCACATTAGCGATACCGTCGTGCGGTAAGGCATCAGCAATAATCTTCAGCGTTTTAAGCAACATATCACCATCTTTTTGCTGATGATAATAGCGGGCCATTTGCTGTTGCATGCTTAACCAATCCAGTTGACCTTGCACATAAGCGCTGGCTAATTGACCAGCAATATCAGTCGCCTTTGGGAATTGCACCTCCACAGGGCTGGCCCTGAACGGATAGTCTGCAGTAAGTTGCAAGATCCGCAATGCACCGGCTTCCTCTTCCGCTGGCGTCAGCGGTCGTTCTTGCCATGCCAGTGCCGGTGGAACCGGTTTGGGCCAGCGGCCAAAGGCTTGTTGCTGATATAGTGCCAGGTAAAAGCTGTCCGCGATTAAAAAGTAGCCCTGAACATTAGGGTGCAGGTGTTCCAGCATCAGTTCCCGGCCAATTAAGCCATGGGGGGAATGGGCGACAAAGGCTGCTTCACTATCTACCAAAATGGCGTTAAAGCTGTCTGCCAGGCTGGTGATGAGTCTGTTAATGGCCAGCGGTGCCCGGAATCGCAGTAAATCGTGCTCCCTTGCCTGAACGAAATGGTTTTTTGCTGCGGCTATCTGATCTTGCTGCCGATACCATTGCGCTAGCTGATAATGCAGCATGGCATGGCCGCTGGCGTTCGCTTCAGCGGCTAAGGCGCTGGCCAGCGCATCTTGCGCGGCTGCCGGCTCCAGCTGTGTCAGTTGGTGTAACTGCTGCTGTTGCGTTGTGCTAAGAGGCGCACTTTCAAAGGGGGCTTGGTCAGCCAGATTACTGGCAATGGTGCTGATGTAGACCGGTATGCCAGCCGCCTGGTAATGGGCTAATAGTTGACTCATATTAAAGGTAAATTGTGTTAAGCCTGCTTTATAGGTGGCTGAATGAAGTGCTATGTGTTTATCACGTGCGACTTTGGCCATAAAGGTGCGGCTGTTATCAGCAGGTTCAGCTGGTTTAGCAGCTGTTTTTAGCTGATAAAAGCCTTGTTCCAGCAGCTGTACAGTGCGCAGTTGCCGCAGTGCTAGCAGCCAGCGACTTAGCCGGGGTGATGAGGTGGCGATATAATTCGAGCCAACGCCAAGCAAACCCAGATATTCATTGTGGCCGGCGTAGATCAAAACGGCATCAGGCTGTAACGCAATAATCTCATCAGCAAAGTCGAGCAGTGTGTAGCTGTTGACGGCCGACAAGGCGGTGTTAATCACTTCGATGTGGCGCTCCGGAAAGGTGCGGCGTAAGCGCTGCTCTAACATGCCGGCAATAGATGCTCCTAATCCATAGGGGTAACCTGCTGCAGTGGAGCCTCCTTGCACCAGGATCCGGATCCCCTGCTCGGGTTTTTGTGCAAGCACAAAACTTGGCTCCAATTCTACCCTGGGCACCTGTGCTCCGGCTGGAAAATAGCGTTGGACTATCTGTGCTTCGGTCACCAAATAAGCCGGATTGGCCGGATTAGGTTTAAACAAAGGCAGTGGCTGTACCGGAAACAATTGGCGCAGACTGATTTCCATTAATAATAAAATCAACAACGGCAGACAAAGGGCAATAAGCCGGAATAGCCAGATTCTCATGTTACAGTTCTCTTTAGGGCTGAGGTCTTTGCGTGCGAAGGTTATGTCAGGCAACGCTTTGCTATGCACGTTAACTTAAGCCTTGACTGGCAGCAAGTTTTGGCGCATTTGCACTATCGGTTACTGCTAAATCGGGTTACTTTATGGCTATTCGAACCTCACAGACTGGCCTATGCGCTACATTCTCGGACTTTCCTGCTATTACCACGACAGCGCCGCCTGCCTGCTGGTCGATGGTGTTATTGTTGCCGCGGCCCAGCAAGAACGCTTTAGCCGTATTAAGCATGATGCGGCTTTTCCAACGGATGCTATCCGCTATTGCCTGCAGGAGGCGGGTATTAGCCTCACTGAACTCAGTGCTGTGGTGTTTTATGACAAGCCACTATTAAAATTTGAGCGTTTGCTGGAAACCTATCTGGCTTATACGCCACGTGGCTTTCGCTCCTTTCTGGCGGCGATGCCGATCTGGTTAAAGGAAAAGCTGTATTTAAAAACCATACTGCGCCGAGAGTTGCGAGCCCTGGCAGGCCTGGAGCGTAAAGGAGCCTTACCCCCCTTACTGTTTAGCCAGCATCATCAGGCGCATGCCGCCTCGGCATTTTACCCCAGCCCTTATCAAGAAGCGGCGGTGATCTGCCTGGATGGTGTCGGCGAGTGGGCGACCTCTACTATCTGGCATGGCAAAGATAATAGCCTGACGCCGCTGCTCGAGCTGCAATTCCCACATTCACTGGGTTTATTGTATTCGGCTTTTACCTATTATTGCGGATTTAAGGTGAACTCAGGTGAGTACAAGCTAATGGGGCTGGCTCCATACGGCGAGCCGCGCTTTGTCGATATTATTTTTCGAGAGCTGATCACAGTAAAAGACGACGGCAGCTTTGCGTTAAATATGGATTATTTTGCCTATCCGGTAGGCTCACGAATGATTAGCAAAAAATTTGCGCAATTATTTGGTGCACCGCCGCTGCCCCCGGACCAGACGCCAAGCCAACTTTATCTGGATTTAGCCAGCTCTGTGCAGCAAGTGACTGAGCTCATTGTGTTAAAGATTGCCCGGCACGCCCAGCAATTAACCGGCGCTAGCAAGTTGTGCTTAGCCGGTGGTGTCGCGCTAAACTGTGTCGCTAATGGCCGCTTATTGCGCGAAGGGCCTTTTAGCGATATCTGGATCCAGCCTGCCGCCGGTGATGCCGGCGGTGCCTTAGGGGCCGCTATGCTGGTCTGGCATCAGTATTTTGACCAGCCACGTCACACTGACGAGCAACAAGACCAAATGCAAGGCGCTTATCTGGGGCCGGCTTATAGTCAGGAGGACATTTGCCAGTTGCTTGATGCGCAGCAGATCCCCTATCAACAACTTAGCGATGATAAGTTATACCCCGTTGTTGCCAGTTTATTGGCACAGGGTAATGTGGTGGGCTGGTTTCAGGGACGGATGGAGTTTGGGCCCAGGGCTTTAGGTAACCGCTCCATTTTAGCCGATGCCAGAAGCACGGAAATGCAAAGTGTGCTTAACCTCAAAATAAAACAGCGTGAATCATTCCGGCCTTTTGCGCCGGCAGTGCTGGCCGGGCAGGCCAACAACTTCTTTGAGCTTGATGGCGAAAGCCCCTATATGCTGCTGGTGGCGAAACTGAAGCCTGAACTGTGCCTGAAACCGGCACAGTCTGGCACTGGCCTAGCGCGACTGGCGCAGCAACGCTCCAGCCTGCCGGCTATTACGCATATTGATTACAGTGCCCGGGTGCAAACCGTTAGCCAGCAGACGAACCCGGAGTTTTATCGTTTATTGCACAGCTTTGGCCAGCTCACCGCAACCCCGGTACTAATTAATACGTCTTTTAATGTGCGTGGCGAACCACCTGTGTGTAGCCCGAATGATGCGCTGCAGGGTTTTTTAGCCACTGATATGGATTATCTGGTGATGGGGCAGTGTTTATTAGCAAAAGCGGCGCAACATCCGGCAGCGCTGGCTGCTGCCAGGCAGCGCAGTTTTGCCGCGGATTAGCCGACAAAGGAGCACTTGATGCTGTTATTACTTAAAACTGATCGTCACGGGCTGCGCACCTTTGGCTGGCAAATGGCCATTGCCTGGCCCTTGCTGTTTTCACTATTATTACCCTGGTTGTTCGGTTGGGCGCCGCCACTATGGCCGTTGTGGCTGTCGGCCGTTTTTGTGCTGCTGGCAGTGGGCTATCCATTCGGCTTATATTACCCCTATCGGTTATGGATGGCCTTTGCCAGTGTGATGGCCTGGATTAACACCCGGCTGCTGCTGGGATTGGTATTTTACCTGATGATATTGCCTTTGGGGCTGGTGCTACGGCTTTTTGGCAAGTTACAGTATCAACATAAACCCACTGGCGATAGTTACTGGCGAACTCCGGATAAACTGCCGTTGGCCAAAGATTTAGAGGATCCATTTTAATGCAGGAATTTTTAACTGACTTATGGGCTTTTTTGCGGGTGCGCAAAAAAATCTGGTTGCTACCGGTTATTCTGGTGCTGGCCTTACTGGGCGGCCTAGTGGTTGTGAGCCAGCAATCGGCACTGGCCGGCTTTATTTATACGCTGTTTTAACCGCTATTCGCCTGCCGGAACCGCTGCAAAAGCAGCAAAATTGGCCAAGCGTTACCTTTTGCTGTAAGCTGCACGCCCCTCAACACGAGGGCCACTGCAGCTGCGGCAGATTTTTCTCGCAGCACTTATTGCGGGAAAACGCATGCAATTTACTGATTTAAACCTGAATGAACACATATTAAAAGCCATTAGTGATAAAGGTTACACCACGCCTTCCCCTATTCAGCAGCAGGCTATTCCGGCGGTGTTATCTGGCCGCGATTTGATGGCCGCCGCGCAAACCGGCACCGGTAAAACCGCCGGCTTTACCTTGCCGTTGTTGCAAATGCTTAGTGAAGGCAGCAAAGAAGGCCGTAAAGTACAAGCTAACCAGGTGCGGGCACTGATTTTAACGCCCACTCGCGAGTTGGCGGCACAAATCGCTGAAAGCGTTAGTGTGTACGGCAAATACCTGCCACTGCGCTCAGCCGTGGTGTTTGGCGGCGTTAGCATTAACCCGCAACTGATGGCGCTGCGTAAAGGCGTGGATATTTTAATTGCCACCCCAGGCCGCTTGCTGGATTTGTACCAGCAAAATGCCATGCGTTTTTCGCAACTTGAAGTGCTGGTGCTGGACGAAGCCGATCGCATGCTGGATATGGGCTTTATCCGTGACATTAAAAAGATTCTGGCCTTGTTGCCAGCCAAGCGGCAGAATCTGCTGTTTTCGGCTACCTTTTCTAACGAAATTCGCACCCTGGCCAAAGGCTTATTACATAACCCGGCTGAAGTGACGGTAACGCCACCTAACAGTACCGTTGAAAAAATTGAGCAGTGGGTGTATCCGGTAGATAAAAACCAGAAAGCCCTGGCCTTAATTGCACTGGCCAATCAGCACGACTGGCGCCAGGTGTTGGTGTTTACCCGTACTAAACATGGTGCCAATAAACTGAGTTTACAGCTGGAAAAAGCCGGTATCAGCGCTCTGGCGATTCATGGCAATAAAAGCCAGAATGCCCGTACAAAAGCACTGGCCGAATTTAAAGCCGGTACTATCCGGGTACTGGTCGCCACTGATATCGCGGCGCGTGGTTTAGATATTGATATGCTACCGCAGGTCGTTAACTTCGATTTGCCGCATGTCGCAGAAGACTATGTGCACCGTATTGGCCGTACCGGCCGCGCCGGTAAATCCGGTCAGGCCATTTCGCTGGTCTGTGCAGATGAATCGAAAGAGTTGGCGGGCATTGAGCGGCTGACTAAGCAAACCATACCACGGCAGCTTATTGCTGGCTTTGAGCCAGTGCAGCAACTGGCTAACAGCAACCCGGATACCAAGCCATACCGGCCGAAAAAGCCAAAAGTCAAAACCGGTCATCGTGACGGCCAGCGTGCTCCGGCCAAAGCGCCAACACACTCGCGCTAACAGCTAACTTTCCCTAATGCGCCAAGTTGCAATTCTTATTGCGGTTTGGCTGCGTTAGCTTGTTATTTAGCCAATTCCTTATATACTGGAAAATCGACTATTTGCAGGAGTCGCAGATGTACGGATATATTGCCCGGCAGCCGATTTTTGATAACAATAAACAGGTGTACGGTTACGAGCTATTGTTTCGTGACGGCGAGCAGAACAGTTTTCCGAATATTGACGCTAATGAAGCAACTTCCAAGCTGCTGATGGAACATCATTTATTGATGGGCGTTGAAAAAATCGCTGCTAATAAGCGCGCCTTTATCAATTTTTCTGAAGATACCTTACTGCATCATTTCCCCACCTCCATTCATGCCGACAGCATGGTTATTGAAGTGTTGGAAACAGTACCTCCTACTGCGGAATTGCTGGATACCTGCAAGCATTTACATGGCCTGGGGTATAAGCTGGCGCTGGATGATCATGACTTCGATCCTAAGTGGGATGCCTTTTTACCCTATATTCAATATCTGAAAATCGACGTGCTGCAATTTAACTTGCTGCAAATTAGCCGCTATTTAAAGCGGGTGGCTGCTTATCCACTGACCTTGCTGGCAGAAAAAGTGGAAACTGCTGAGCAGTTTGAAAAATTGAAAATGATGGGCTTTCATCTGTATCAGGGCTATTTATTTGCCAGGCCGGAAATGATGCGCCATAAACAGTTAAGTAGTAGTAAAGTCAGTTTACTCGAGCTGATTGCCGAAGCATCCCAAGTTAAAATTGATTTTGATCACTTAGCAGAGATTTGCAGCCGAGATCTGGGCTTATCTTACAAATTATTACGCTTTATTAATAACAGCCAATTTGCCACCCGCCAACCGATTAACTCGTTAAAGCATGCGATGATTTACATGGGTGAAGCAGAGCTTAAAAAATTTATTGCCTTGCTGGCGTTAGCTAATTTACAGCAAGGTGAAGCCGATGAGCGACTGCGATTGGCTTTGGTCAGGGCGCGTTTTTGTGATCAACTGGCGCAGCAAAAAAAGCTGGCAGAAAATCCGCCCAGTGCCTTTTTAACCGGCTTATTTTCAAACGTGCATGAGTTAGTTGAACAGCCTCAAAGCGAGCTATTAGCGCAATTACCACTTCAGCATGAGATAAAAGGTGCCTTGCTGACCAAAAGTGGCATGCTCGGTATGTTTTTGCAGTTAACTCAGGCTTTTGAGCAGGCAGACTGGCCGTTAACTACTGATTTAGAGCAGCAAATTACCGGCTTATCAGAGTTAGCGCAATTGTATCTGGATGCGGTCAGCTGGGCTGAGGTCATTCTGCCGCGTTAGTTTGGTGGCTGTTGTTAGTGGTTTGCAGTTTGTCTTCTGTGCAAATTTGGTTGCGACCTTGCGCTTTTGCTTGATAAAGCGCTTTATCTGCGGTGGCAATTAACTGGTCGATGTTATCGCCAGGGTGATAGCTAGCCACTCCTATACTGGCGGTGAGGGGGAAATCACTAGTGCCCGTAAAGGGTTTTGTTGCTAAGATTTTTTGGATACGTTCAGCGACCAGAGTAGCGCCATGCAAGTTAGTTTCTGGCAGCAACACTAAAAACTCCTCACCGCCATATCGCGACAACCAATCTATTTCTCGCAAAACCTGTTTGAAGCATTGGCTGGCATGAATTAATGCCTCATCCCCCACTTGATGACCATAGTTATCATTAATTGTTTTAAAAAAATCTAAATCAATTAATAACATACTAAAAATAGATTGATGGCGTTGGGTAGTGCGAGCGTGGACAGTTAATTGTTGATGCATCACCCGTCTATTCCAAAGCCCGGTCAAGCTATCACAATCAGCAAGGGTGCGTATTTTGCTCACCAATCGTGCAAAGGCATTACCAACCATGTTTGCATTTACTACTATGGCCAATAAAACAAAAAACCACAATTGCGGCAGTGAATCTGCATGTTTTAATGATAAATAGCCACTGATGTCTTGGGGGTTTTGCAGGATTAAACCAAATCGCAACATGAAAAAAAGTGCTAATAATATAAAAGGGCTGCTAGCGAAAAGTGCGGAGGCAGTCGAAAACGCTTTATCAATGGCACGAAAATTTGCTAGTGCGGCATGCACCAGTAAGCTGCAGGCTGTAGCGGAAAAAGCAAGCCCTGCCAGCCATGCAGTTTGCAATCCCTGGTCTAACAGTAAAAGAGCCGCTATTCCTAAAGCAAGGCTAATTTCAGCGGATTTAGTAGACCAATTCAGTTTAAATAATTTTATTAAGCCGGTATAAAAAAAAAAGAAACCAACTAATATAAAGGCATCTGAGGCAAACCAAAACCAGAAAGAAGGCTGATCTGTACGTGAGTTAAATAGAAGAGTACCGGCCAGTATTAACAGGTTGGCTAAAGCAAAAAGTCGGCTTGCCAGTGGGCAAATCCGCACCACCCAGCCCATTACACACCAGGAAAAGCAACTTACTAAGGATAGTAAGGATATTAAAATAATTAAAAACCGAGCTTCGGTTGCTGTTTCCATTACTACATCTCCGTTATATAAAGACTATAGTCAGCATTAGCTGCAAAGGACAGTGAGTTAACGCCTGATGAGAAGATTTTTTTTGCATACGTATGCACCAAAAAAAGGCAGGCTCTGCTTGCTGAACTACGGTAACGTAGTAAGAAATTACGCAGGGTAACAACATGATCAATAAAATCCTATTACTGAGCCTGACCGCTGCCTGTGTGCTTGCGGCTTGCAGCAAAGCACCGGTACCTGAGTCTGAACCGGTAAATCCTAAAGCGGCTGTTGAGCTGTCAGAGCGCCATGGCAAGGTGGTGGTGTATCAGGTATTTACCCGGCTATTTGGCAACACTACTACCACTAACAAGCCTTGGGGGACGCTGGAAGAAAACGGCGTAGGTAAGTTTAATGACTTTACTGATGAAGCACTGCTCGGTATTAAGGCACTGGGTACCAGCCATATCTGGTATACCGGTGTGCCACACCATGCGGTAATACGTGATTACAGTGCTTATGGCATCAGCCATGACGATCCTGATGTGGTAAAAGGTCGCGCTGGCTCGCCTTATGCCGTAAAAGACTATTACAGCGTAAACCCGGATTTAGCGGTTGACCCGGCGGACCGGCTGGCAGAATTTAAAGCCTTAATAGAACGTACTCACCGGCATGATATGCAAGTGCTGATAGATATAGTGCCAAATCATGTGGCACGGGCTTATCAATCCTTGCACAAACCTGAAGGGGTGCGCGATTTTGGTGCCGATGATGACACCAGCGTGGAATATGCCAGGGATAACAGCTTTTACTATATTCCCGGCTCCTCTTTTCAGGTGCCAGAGTGGCCAGCCGATTATCAGGTACTGGGCGGTGAAGCTCATCCGGCGGCCGATGGCAAATTTGAGGAAACGCCGGCCAAATGGACCGGCAATGGCGCCCGTTCAGTGCAACCGGCCTTTGATGACTGGTATGAAACGGTGAAAATTAACTTTGGTGTGCGTCCCGATGGCAGTTACGATTTTGATACCCTGCCGGCAGACTATGCTGAAAAAGACTGGCAGGCGCATTATCAATTCTGGCAGGGTAAGGATGTGCCGCAGACCTGGTTAAAGTTTCGCGATATCACCCTGTACTGGCTGGATTTTGGCGTAGATGGCTTTCGCTATGATATGGCTGAAATGGTACCGGTAGAGTTTTGGAGCTATTTAAACGCCCATATTAAACAGGCTAACCCTAATGCCTTTTTGCTGGCAGAAGTGTATCAACCGCATTTATACCGCGACTACATTAAACTGGGGTTAATGGACTATCTGTACGACAAAGTTGAATTTTATGACAGCTTAAAGCTGGTGATGCAGGGTAAGGGCCCGACCTCAGCGCTGGTAGAAACCCAGCAACGCATGGCCGATATTGAACATCATATGCTGCATTTTCTGGAAAACCATGATGAGCAGCGCATCGCCAGCCCGGATTTTGCCGGCGATGCCCGCAAAGGTATGCCTGCTATGGTGGTCTCAACGTTAATCAGTACCTCTCCGACCATGCTGTACTTTGGCCAGGATGTGGGCGAGCCCGGGGCAGAAGCGGCAGGATTTGGTCAGCCCACCCGCACCAGTATTTTTGATTATATTGGTGTACCGCACCATCAGCGTTGGATGAATGGCGGTAAGTTTGATGGTGGCGCTTTAACCAGCGAAGAAGCGGCCTTGCGCGACTTTTATCAGCGGTTAATGCAATTTAGCGCTACAACACCGGCCTTAATGGGTGAGTATTACCAGCTGCATAGCGCTAACTTAGCCAATAACACCGCTTATGGTGAGCAACAGCTGGCCTTTGCCCGCTACGATGCGGCACAGCAGTTAGTGGTAGTAAGCCATTTTAATGCTGAGCATGCCACTGAGTTTGAACTGCTGTTACCTGAGGAGCTGATCAGTCAGTGGCAACTGGCCGATGGCCAGTACCGCCTGCAAGAGCAGCTGTATGGTGGCACTCATCAGCTAGAGGTAGCGTCCGGTGTGGGGCGTATTGCGGTATCACTGGTGCCTTTGGGCTCTGCCGTCTATCAGTTAGTTCGCTAAGGATACATCATGCGTATCTGGCTTAAGCTAGGAAAAGTTGTCGCCTTTTGCCTGTTATGGCCTTTGGCGGCGCTGAGTCAGCACTATCAGTCACACCAGCTGAGCGGGCAGCAGCTATTGATCAACACCGATCAGGGCCAACTGGCGCTGACGTTTTATCAGGATGCGGTACTGGAAGTCTGGCATCAGCCTGTTGGCCGGGCGCAACAGCCGTCGCTGATTATTGGTACTGCGCCAGAGCCGGTTGAGCTGTGGCTGGATGAGCAGCCGGGTGTGATGACGTTTGGCAGCCACAGCTTAAAGGTGAAAATTGAAAAAAGTCCGCTGCAACTGAGCTTTTATTATCAGGATAAGCTGATTAGCCGTGAAACCGCCGCCGCAGTAGCCAATGCAGAGGCGTTTTCACTCGATTTTGCGCTAACGCCGGACGAAAAACTATTTGGCGCCGGGCAGCGGGTACTGGGGATGGACAGGCGTGGCCACAGCTTGCCGCTGTACAATAAAGCGCATTATGGTTATGGCACTCACTCAACCCAGATGTACTTTAGCCTGGCCGGGGTGATGTCGAGCCAAAACTATATGCTGTTATTTGACAATGGCGCTACCGGCCAGCTTGATCTGGGCCATAGCGAGGCCAATACGCTGACCTTTGCTGCCCAGGGCGGGCGTTCGTCTTACCTGATAGTGGCGGCAGATAACAGCCCGCAGCTGATTGAGCGTTATGTGTCGGTCAGCGGTAAGCCACCGTTACCGGCCCGCTGGACCCTGGGTAATTATGCCTCGCGTTTTGGTTACAGAACAGAAGCGGAAGCACGCGCTGTGGTAAAAAAATTCCGTGATAAGCAGCTGCCACTGGATGCCATTGTTATCGATTTATATTGGTTTGGCCCGGATATTCAGGGCCATATGGGTAATCTGGCCTGGGATAAACAGGCGTTTCCTGAGCCAGAAAAAATGCTGGCCGATTTTGCCGCCGATGGCGTGCATACCATACTGGTGACAGAGCCCTTTGTGCTGACCACTTCTACGCGCTGGCAAGAAGCGGTGGACGCCGGCGCTATGGCTTTGGGGCCGGATGGCACGCCGAAAACCTTTGATTTTTACTTTGGCAATACCGGGCTGATTGATGTGTTTAAGCCTGAAGCCGTAGACTGGTTCTGGCAGATTTATCGCGGTTTACTGCAGCAAGGTGTGGCGGGCATTTGGGGCGATTTAGGTGAGCCCGAGGTGCATCCGGCGGATACCCTGCATCAGCTACCCGGCTTGGGCGCGCTGGCTGCCGATCAGGTGCACAATGCTTATGGCCACCGCTGGGCCGAGTTAGTGCACCAAGGGTATTTGCAGGATTTCCCTGAGCAACGGCCTTTTATTATGATGCGTGCCGGCAGTCTTGGCTCACAGCGTTTTGGCATGGTGCCCTGGACTGGCGATGTTGATCGCAGCTGGGATGGCTTAAAGCCACAAGTGGAGCTGGCGCTGCAAATGGGCTTATTCGGTTTTGGCTGGATCCATTCCGATTTAGGCGGCTTTGCCGGGGGGGAAGTGTTTGATGCTGAGCTCTATACTCGCTGGATGCAATATGGCGTGTTTCAGCCGGTATACCGCCCGCATGCGCAGGAGCATATTGCCCCTGAGCCGGTGTTTCAAGGCGATGAGGTGATTAACCGCTTACGGCCCTGGCTGGAGTTACGCTATCGGTTATTACCCTATAACTATACGCTTGCCTGGCAACACAGCCAGAGCGGCATGCCACTGATGCGGCCCCTGTATTTTGCCGATGAAAGCCAGCTGGCGCTGCGTGATGAAACCAACAGTTATCTGTGGGGAGAGGCTTTCTTAGTGGCGCCGGTGACTGAGCCTGGTGTCAGCCGCTGGCCGGTTACCTTGCCAGGCGGTGTTTGGTTTGACTATTTCAGTGCTAAGCGTTACGACCAGGCCGGCACAGTGCAGGTGCCGGTGAAACTGGATACCATACCTGTGTTGGTCAAGGCCGGCAGCTTTATTCCGATGACCCGCGCCCTTGAGCGCACTGCCGATTACCGTAGTGAGCAGCTTGAGCTGCATTATTACCATGACCACAGTGTCAGTGCGGCCAGTGGCCAGTTGTACGAAGATGATGGCCAGACGCCCGATGCCTATGCTAAGGGCCAGTATGAGTTGCTGCAGTTTGACGTTAAGGCTGCGCAACACCAGTTAGCCTTTAGCTTTAGCCGCAGCGGCGGCGATTATCAGGGCAAGCCTGACAGCCGCGAACTGACGTTACTGGTGCATCAGCAGCCACGCCGCCCTAAAGCCGTCACTGTAAATGGCCGCGATATCCGCATAGAACGGCGCTTAAGCCGCTTTAATCGCCAGCAAAATGTGGCGTACTATGATGTCGGCAAAGGGCAGCTGTGGGTAAAAATGCACTGGCAGGGTGCTGAACAGCAGCTGCAGATTACCTATCAATAGCAGCTAAAAGCCGCTGTGCAGGCCATAAGGTCAGCCTGTTCGAAGCATGGTATGAATGCTTACGCCTTAACGGCAGACGGGGCTGGTGGATTTGACGCTGCTGGCGTTGGCGGTATGCTCTGCCAATGCAGTGCTGAAGATAATCAATCAGCAAACGGCTTAGGTGTTATAGTTTTGCTACACCTCATCTGTACAAGGCAGCCGTATGCATCTGGATAAAGCAAAAAAACGCATTGCAAAGCACATCAGCAAGGATTTTCACGGGTATCCACACATTACGCTGGCCTATTTTGGCACCACAGCCGAGTGTGCCTCTGAGGTGGTGGTGCAATTTGTTGCAGCAGAAGGCGAGGCAGCGCAAGAGCAGCGCTTTGCAAGTACTCAGGACGCCCGGCAAGATGAAACCATTCAATCGGTACTGCTAAAAATTATTGAGCGCGCAGGTGCAAAAACCGTTATCCAACAACCCGGCGTGGCCATCTTAGCGCCGGGTCGCTAATTTACGGCAATACGCTACTTCTCCCCTATCTTTAGTCACTGAATGGCTTAAGTGTTTTGGCATCGCACTGGTCGTACTTGACAGCTTTATGCTTATAGGTAACCATTAGGTTACTTAATGGAGGTGCTGTGAACGAACAACAACTGGATGCGGTGTTTCTGGCGTTGGCGAATTGCAGCCGCCGCCAACTGCTGGATCTTATTGCGGCCCGCCCCGGTTGTACGCTAAGCGAGCTGCTTGACGAATTCGAGATCAGTCGGATTGGCCTGATGAAACATTTACAGGTGCTGCAAGACGCGCAGTTGGTGCTGTCTGAAAAGCGAGGCCGGCAGCGACCGCTATATTTGAATGCCGTGCCACTGCAGTTAATCCATGAACGCTGGAGCGAGCAGTATCGTGACTTCTGGGCCAACCAACTAACCCGGCTGAAATACGCGGTAGAAAGTCGCAGTATAGAGCAAAAAATAACAACGAAAGCAAAGGACAAGGTATGAATGATCCAACTCGGTTGGTCTCAAAAATAGTGATTAATGGCACGCTGGAAGCGATCTGGCGCGAGCTGACCAAAAGCGATGAGCCGCAGGCTGCAGTATTTAATGCTTGGTTGCATACCCAGGCGTTAGTGCCAGGTGCAAGTTTGCAAATGCGTACCGCTGATGGCCGGAATGTGCTGGTTATTGGTAAGGTGCTAGAGTTTGAACCACCACACCGCTTTGTTCATACCTTTCGCTTTACCCAATATGACGACCCTGAATGTACCGTTAGTTATCAGCTGGTGCAACTGGAGCAGGGCGTTGAGGTAAGCCTCATTGTCGATAATCTGCCAGTGGGTAGCCGTACCGCCAAAGAAATGACCAGTGGCAGTAAGATGATCCTTAATACTTTAAAAGCGGTGGTGGAAACAGGCAAGCCGACGCTGGGCATTCGGATTATGTATGCCATGTTCAGTAAATTGGGTTTTGTCTTGCCAAAACGCACCCGCAGTGAGCACTGGCCACTTGAATAACAAGACGCAGAACTGTTGATAAAGATGACACTGTTAAATATTGGCTGGCAGAAGCTTATAACCGTGGCTAAACTGCTTGGAAACTAAAGGGAGTCACGATTATGCAATTAGGTGCATTTTCGGTCAGTTTAGCGGTAAAAGACATTGCCCGCTCCAAGGCGTTTTATGAAAAACTTGGTTTTAACATTATGGCGGGCGATCAAAGTCAGGGGTGGCTTATTTTAAAAAACGGCACTACCGTCATCGGTTTGTTCCAGGGGATGTTCGACAAAAATATTCTGACCTTTAACCCGGGCTGGGACAGTGCTGCCAGTGAGCTGGATAGCTTTACTGATGTGCGTGATATACAGCAGCAGTTACTGGCGCAAGGTATTACACTGACGAAAGCGGCTGATGTCAGCAGTAGCGGGCCGGCGCATATTGTGCTGGAAGACCCTGATGGCAATCAGATTATGCTGGATCAGCATCGCTAACTATGCCGCGCTGGCATAACCCGGCTATTGCATTACAATGAGCAGGTGAACTCACACGCTGATAACTGCAGGAAGCCCCAGGTGTATACCGCTGATTTTAATTACAAACGCAAATTTATCGTTAAGCTGGGCAAGATGCTGCACAAATATGGCACCCCGGCTTACCGGCTGGAAGCACATCTTACCGAGTTAACCACTCATCTTGGTTTAAAAGCCTCTTATATTATTTCACCCACCTCGATGACCTTTGTGCTGTGGACAGATGGCCATGAGCAGGAATATACCCATGCGGCGCGGGTTAACCCCGGTGATCTGGATTTAGGCGCGCTGTCGCGTACCGATGAGCTGGTCGATCAGGTGTTACAGGGCCAGGTTAGTCTGCATGAAGCGGATGCACTGCTTGATGCCATAGACGCCCGGCCCAGCTCTTACGGTAAATTAGCTACTGCAATGGCAATGATGGCATCCGGTGGGGCCTTTGCCATGCTGATGGCCACCAGTTGGAATGATGTGCTCTGGTCGGCGTTACTCGCCTTATTAGTGTATCTGTTTATGCTATGGGCGCAACGCTCTCCTCGCATTGCCAATATGCTGGAGCCGCTGGTGGCATTAGCTGCCGGTCTGGGCGCTTGCGCGATTAGCAGTTATATCGACCCCGGTATTAATATCCGGCTGACGGTGTTATCGGCGATTATTTCCTTTATCCCCGGTTTGGCGCTGACCATAGGCTTTGCCGAGCTGGCGGCGCGCCATTTGGTGTCGGGCAATGCCCGCATTATGGACGCGCTAATGCTGCTGTTTAAGCTGTATTTTGGCGCATTTCTGGGTATTGCTATTGGTTTTGAGCTGTTTGGTATGGTCGATTTTGTCAAACCTGAACCGATTTCCCGACATTTTGCCTGGTTGGCGGTCGGCATTTTAGTCAGCTCGCTGATCGTACTGTTTAAAAGCCGCGGTAAATACACCCTGTGGTCACTGGCGGCGGGCTTTATCGCTTACGGTGTCAGTATCAGTGGCGCCAGCTTTTTTGATTACACCATGGGCGCCTTTTTGGGGGCTTTTGCCGTCGGCATATACAGTAATTTGTTTACTCGCTTGGCCAAAGCACCGGCCGTTATCGTCGCCATGCACGGTTTGATTGTACTGGTGCCGGGCAGTAAAACCTATATTGGTCTTAACTCGCTGATTTCTGGTCAGGATTTTGTAGTGTCAGACCGGGTTGGCCAGCAAACCTTTATGATTTTAATGGCACTGGTGGCCGGGCTGATTTTTGCCAATGTGGCTTTGCCGCCGAAAAAGAGCCTGTAACGATATAAAGTGGTAAAAAACCAGTAGTACGAAAAAAATCAGTGTGGCTGTCGAATTGACCAGGCTTCACCCGACTAACTAGGCTTATTCATTCAACAGGAGCTAGCTTATGTCTCAACAGCCATTACAACACCATCAAGCAGAGCAACAGATCCGCGATAGGGTTAATCAATACGTCAATGCTGTGCGCAGCAAGGATGTGACGCAAATCGCTACGTTATATAGCGACGATGTGGTCGCATTCGATGCAATACTGGCGCTGCAGTTCGTCGGTAAAGCGGCCTATATTGCGCATTGGCACACTTGTATGGGCTACGCCAAAGGCGATACCCTGTTTGAAGTGCATCAATTGCAGGTTACCGCCAGCGAGCAACTGGCCTTTAGCCACAGTATTAACCGCTGCGGCTGTGCCAATGAGCAGGGCAAGATGGAAAGCAGCTGGATGCGCTCGACCCAATGCTGGCGTCATAGCAGCGATGGATGGAAAATTGTCCATGAGCATTTTTCTGCACCCTTTGATGTCGACAGCGGTCAGGCGATGTTTAACCTGCAACCTTAACTTACCGGGGAGGACAGCATGAAGTATTTATGTCTGGTATACAGCGACGAGCAGCAGCTACATAGCTTGCCGGATAGTCCGCAGGACAGTGAATGCCATGCCTATGCGGAAAAAATACAGGGCAGTGGCCGTATGCTGGCGGCTGAAGCCTTAGCACCGGTCAGCAGCGCTACCACTATCCGGGTGCGCAGCGGTAAGGTCAGTATTACCGATGGTCCCTTTGCTGAAACCAAAGAGCAGCTGGCCGGCTTTTATCTGGTAGAGGCGCACGACTTAAACGAAGCCATTCAGATTGCCAGTGGTATTCCGGCGGCGCGGGTCGGCTCGGTAGAAGTGCGGCCGGTGCGCCAGCTCGGGCTATAGTGCTGATGACGCAGGCATAATTAGCATGCAGCAGCAGTTCAGCCAGTTGTATCAGCGTGAGTCACGCAAGGTGCTGGCCACGCTGATCCGGTTGCTGGGCGATTTCGACTTAGCGGAAGAGGCGTTGCACGAGGCCTTTCATGCGGCGCTTAAGCAATGGCCAGCAGAGGGCATGCCTTCGAATCCGGTAGCCTGGCTGGTGTCGGCCGGGCGCTATAAAGCCATCGATCAGTTGCGCAAAACCGCGAGGCTGACCTCGTTGCCAGATGTGCTGTGGCAACAACTGACAGCAGCAGAGGCGCCAGAGCTGGAACCTATAGCCGATGATCAGCTACGGCTGATCTTTACCTGTTGCCACCCCAGTTTAGCCAGTGATGCCCAATTGGCGCTAACCTTGCGGGAAGTGTGCGGCCTGACCACTGAGCAAATTGCCAGCGCTATGTTATGCCGTCCGGCCACCATAGCGCAGCGTATTGTTCGTGCCAAAGGCAAAATTCGAGCGGCCCGCATTCCGTACGAGGTGCCGCCAGCGTCCGAGCTGCCGGCCAGACTGGATGTGGTATTGCAGGTTATTTATCTGGTGTTTAACGAAGCCTATTCGGCATCGGCAGGCTGTCAGTTGCTGGATCTCAGCCTCAGTGACGAGGCTATCCGCCTTGGCCGCCTAATGCTGCACCTATTGCCCGACGCCGAAACCGCCGGTTTGCTGGCGTTAATGCTACTGCAGCACGCCAGACGCGACGCCCGAGTGTCAGCCACGGGTGAGCTGATCCTGCTGCCGCAGCAAAACCGCAGCTTGTGGCATGCCACTGAAATAGCCGAAGGCAGTGCCTTAGTACAGTGGGCATTGCGCACACGCCGTATCGGCCCCTACACCTTACAAGCCGCCATTGCTGCTATACATAGTGAAGCGAAAACAGCCGACGACACCGACTGGCATGAAATAACCGGCTTATATAATCTGTTGCTGCAAGCAGAGCCATCACCGGTGGTGGCGTTAAACCGGGCGGTGGCTATTGCCATGCGCGATGGCCCGGCCGCCGGCTTGGCGCTGATTAGCGAACTGGAGCGGCAAGGTGAGCTTAACCAGTATCATCTGTTATATGCTGCTAAAGCCGACCTGTTGCTTAAGCTTGGTCTGGATGCGCCAGCCCTGCAGGCCTATCAGCAGGCGCTGGTTTATTGCAAGCAGCTGCCGGAGCAGCGATTTTTGCAGCAGCAAATCGCCTCCTTGCAACGGCCAACACTATCAGCACTCAGCTGATGAATACGTATGCATAACCGCTGTTCGGCTTGCTGTATCCGGCTTTGATGCTCTAGGGTTAAAGTCTTGTGATAGTTTTGGAAACGATTATGCGTCTGCTACTGATTGTCGGCTTGTTGCTGTTACCCTTATCGCTGTCTGCTACCAGTCTTAGCGTTACCTCGCCGGATGGTAAGATTAGCCTGACGCTGGATGATGCCAGCCTAACCTATCAGGTGCAATTTAATGGCAAGCAGGTTATAGCGCCCTCCCAGCTGGGTTTTCGCTTTTTACAGTTACCGGCGATGGCCAGCGGTTACAAGATTGTCGGACATAGCCGCAGCAGTGCGGATACACAGTGGCAACAGCCGTGGGGTGAACGCGAAACGGTGCGAGATCAACATAACGAGTTGGCAGTGTCCCTCAGTCACCCTCAGCGCCAAGCGCCCTTTACACTGCGATTTAAAGTGTTTAACGACGGCCTGGGCTTTCGCTATGAAGTGCCGCCACAAGGGGTGGACAAATTAGATATTATTGACGAGCTGACAGAATTTCGCATCAGCGACAGCCAGCATACCACCGCCTGGTGGATCCCGGGTCGCGGCTGGAACCGCTACGAAATGCTGTACCGTACTACGCCACTGCATGAGCTGGACCGCGCTCATACCCCTGTTACCTTTAAACGGCCAGATGGTGTCTACCTGAGTATTCATGAAGCGGCGCTGGTCGATTTTGCGGCTATGGTACTCGATCAGCAGCGTGATGGGGTGCTAAAAAGTGATTTAACGCCCTGGTCAGACGGCATCCGGGTTAAAACCCCGGGCAGCTTTATCACACCGTGGCGCACGCTACAAATTGCCGACACGGCAGTGGGCTTACTCAATTCAGATTTAATTTTAAACCTGAACGAGCCGAATAAACTGGGTGATGTTTCCTGGGTCAAGCCGGGCAAATATGCCGGTATTTGGTGGGGCATGCATCTGGGTACGGAAACCTGGGGTAGTGGTGATAAGCACGGCGCTACGACAGACAACGCCAAACGCTATATCGACTTTGCGGCTGAGCACGGTTTTGATGGGGTCTTAGTCGAAGGTTGGAATATAGGCTGGGACGGGGAATGGTTTTTAAATGGCGCAGTGTTCAACTTCACCCAGACTTACCCGGATTTTGATTTAGCCGCGGTGAGTGCTTATGGCGCCAAAAAAGGCGTGAAACTGGTGGGGCACCATGAAACCTCGGGCCATATCAGCAACTATGAAGCGCAAATGGCCGCGGCCTATGATTTGTATGCCACACATGGCGTTAGTCAGATAAAAACCGGCTATGTTGCGGACGGCGGTCAGGCAACGCGTATTGATGAAAATGGGATAGAGCGAAAAGAGTGGCATGATGGCCAGTTGATGGTGAACCATTATTTATACTCTGTGCAGGAGGCCGCAAAACGCCAAATCAGTATTAATACGCATGAACCTATTAAAGACACGGGTTTGCGCCGCACTTACCCGAACTGGATCACCCGGGAAGGCGCCAGGGGGCAGGAGTATAACGCCTGGGGTTCGCCGCCTAATCCGCCTGAGCATACTGCCATGTTACCCTTTACCCGCATGTTATCCGGGCCAATGGATTACACCCCCGGTATTTTTAATCTGGCCTATAACGGCCTGGATGCTGAAAACCGGGTACAGGGTACCTTAGCCAAAGAGCTGGCGCTCTATGTGGTGCTGTATAGCCCTATCCAAATGGTCGCGGATTTACCAGAGCATTACGATGCCCACTCTGAGGCGTTTCAGTTTATCAAAGATGTACCGACCGACTGGGTACAGAGTATAGCGCTGCAAGGTGAGGTCGGAGACTTTGTGGTGTTTGCCCGTCAGGATAAACACAGCAAAGATTGGTTCTTAGGGGCGTTAACTGATGAATTTCCGCGGAAGATAAGTGTAAAACTAGATTTTCTGGCCAGCGGCCAGCGCTACACAGCCCAGATATACCGTGATGCAGCAACCACAGACTGGCGTACCAGGCCTTATGACATGATCATTGAACAGCAGCAGGTAACAGCGAATGACAAGATGATCTTGCCTCTTGCCGCGAGTGGTGGGGTAGCTATTCGCTTTAAGGCTCACTAAACAAAGTGGGCATGTTGTCATCTGAATGAAGCATTCGCCTACGCTGTTGTGGCGGTTTGAATACGTATTCATCTTGTGGTTGCACTAAAATGGGGTTATGAAAGACGCTAGGGGAGCCTGAGCCGCCCAATTTCTGTGCAGTGCGGGATTATAATTATTTTAAGAGCTTGAGAGATCACCACCATGCAATTAAAGCCGAACCTGAGTTTCTGGCAAATTTGGAATATGTGTTTTGGGTTTTTCGGTATTCAGTTCGGTTTTGCCCTGCAAAACGGTAACGTCAGCCGGATTTTTCAAACCCTGGGCGCCGATATGGAGCAAATCCCTATTCTGTGGATTGCTGCGCCATTAACGGGCTTAATAGTGCAGCCGATTATTGGCCATTATAGTGACAAAACCTGGACGAAGCTGGGGCGGCGGCGGCCGTTCTTTTTATACGGCGCTTTAGCCACCACGGCTGCGCTGGTCATTATGCCAAACTCACCCAGTCTGTGGTTTGCTGCCGGCATGCTGTGGATTTTAGATGCCGCCATTAACGTGACCATGGAGCCGTTCCGGGCTTTTGTCGGTGATAACTTAAATAAACAACAACGGCCAACCGGTTTTGCCATGCAAAGCTTTTTTATTGGTGTTGGTGCTGTCGTAGCGTCGGCTTTACCCTGGATGATGACAAACTGGTTTGGTGTCGCCAATACTGCAGCTGCCGGCATGATCCCGGACTCAGTGGTGTACTCCTTTTATGCTGGTGGTGCCGTGCTGTTTTTAGCCGTCGGCTGGACTATTTTCTCCAGTAAAGAATACAGCCCTGAACAACTGGCGGCCTTTGATGCGGCGGAGCAGGCAGAATTTCCCAGCACGCCAAGCGTAGCCCCGGCGGATAATTACTGGAAAAGTGGTGCCGCTGCTGTAGTAATAGGCTTAGTGGCGCTGGGTTTAGTAGCCTATTTCTCACTGGATAAGCAATTGTATCTGCTGGGGGCACTTATAGTGTCATTTGGTTTGCTGCAATGGGCGGCCAGTTGGTTTCAGCAGGCTGACAACAGGGTGATGCTGGTTGAAATCACCGATGATTTATTTACTATGCCCTCTACTATGCGACAGCTGGCCATAGTGCAGTTTTTCTCGTGGTTTCCGCTATTTGCCATGTGGATTTATACCACAGCGGCCGTGACCAGTTATCACTACGGGACCACTGATACTACCTCACAAGCTTACAACGACGGCGCTGACTGGGTGGGGGTATTATTTGCCGTCTATAATGGTTTTGCGGCAATCGCTGCCTTGTTAATCCCGTTGCTGGTTAAGCTTACCGGCACACAAAAAGCGCATGCTATAAATCTGCTGTTTGGCGCGGCCGGTTTGTTTTCATTTTTTATCATTGAAGATCCAGCCTTGTTGTGGCTGCCAATGATAGGGATAGGTATTGCCTGGGCCTCTATTTTGTCACTGCCTTATGCGTTGCTGTCTAACTGCTTGCCGGCGCATAAAATGGGTGTCTATATGGGTATGTTTAATATCTTTATTGTACTGCCGCAATTATTGGCTGCGGCGATTCTGGGTAGCCTGATTGGTTACTTCTTTAATGGTCAGGCTATTTATGCACTGGCCATTGGTGGTTGTTCTTATGTGTTTGCCGCACTGTATGTATTGCGGGTCAAAACGGTAAAAGTGGAAAGTTAATTATGTTTAAGCAATCAATGTCAGCCCTGGCGCTGGCGCTAATGCTAGCCGGCTGCTCTGACGTCCCTAAGCAGGAAGCCGTCAATGACAACGCAGCTGTCAGTGTCAGTGCTGAGCACAGTGCGCCCTGGTGGCAGGCTGCAGTGTTTTATCAAATCTGGCCGCGCAGTTTTTATGATAGCAGTGGTGATGGCCATGGTGATTTTAATGGTATGACCGCTAAGCTGCCCTATTTGCAGCAGCTGGGCATAGACGCTATCTGGTTAACGCCGATGTTTGAGGCACCGTCTTATCATGGCTATGACTTTACCGAGTTTTATCAGGTAGAAAGTGATTACGGCACTATGGCCGAGTTTGAAGCCTTTATTCGGGCTGCGGATGCCAAAGGCATGAAAGTCATTCTCGATTTAGTGATCAACCATATTTCGCGCGAGCATGAATGGTTTCGCTTATCGGCCGAAGGGGTAGCGCCGTACCGTGATTATTTTGTCTGGCGTAAAGATTTGCCGGCTGCAGGTAAAGGTTGGGGCCATGCCTGGTCTGATAATGACTTGCCTCAGGCGGTGTGGCATTTTGACGAGCGACGGGGCGAATATTATTACGCTGCCTTTGGTGCCAGTCAGCCAGATTTAAATTTAGAACATCCGGATGTGATTGCCGAGATGAAAAAAATGGCAAAGTTCTGGCTGGATAAAGGTGTCGCCGGTTTTAGGTTAGATGCAGTGCGTTTTGTTATAGAGCGCGGTCCACAGGGGCAGGCTGATTTAGCAGAAACTATCGACTACTGGCGCGACTTTAATGCCTTTGTGAAAAGCGTTAACCCAGAGGCTTACTTAGTGGGCGAAGCCTGGGTCGATTTGCCGATTGCTGCTAAATACTGGGGCGGGGGTGAAGGCCTCGATCAGGGCTTTGATTTTGAAGTGGGTTACAAAATTTTGGGCTTGCTACAGCAAGATACTGCGGTAGAAGCGCAATTCGGTACTATAAGTGGTGAGCAAAGTGGTCCGCTGCATCCGTTGCAGGACAATATACAGCGGCGGCTGGATTCAGGGGCGCCTCTGAGCTTTTTCACGCCCTTTTTAACGAATCACGATCAGGACAGAATCGCTTACCAACTGCAGCAGGATATGGCGAAAGCCAAGCAAGCTGCGGCCTTGCTCTTTACCTCACCGGGCACCAAGTACCTGTATTACGGTGAAGAAATTGGCCTGACTCAGGCCAGGGTCGGCGATGATGTTTACCGCCGTGCTCCTATGCTTTGGGATACCAGCAAGCATGCCGGTTTCAGCCAGGCAGAGCAGGTGTGGGTGCAACAGGATGACAGACTGCACAAGCGGTTTGAGCCCTGGTGGCCAGACTTTGTTGCCGCCCAGAAAGCCACCGGCCAGGGCACCGTTGCTGAGCAACAAGCGCAGCCTGACTCACTATGGAATTTATATCAGTTTTTAATCGCGCAGAAAAAACAGCGGCCAGAATTAAGGGTTGCCGGCAGTTATCAGGTATCCGAGCCTGCTACCGGTTTGCTGCAAATAGACCGCGAACTTAACGGCAGCCATAGCCGTTTACTGTTGAACCTGACCGGCACTGCTATGGATGTTAGCCGTATATTTTCGACAGAATTTGCTGTTAGCTGGGGCCATGATATGGACGATAAGCAATTACAGGCACAGGGTCTGCTTATACTACAAACGCCTTGAAGTAACTTATGCATTACCTTAAAAGCCACTGTTGCAAAGACAGTGGCTTTTTTATCAGACTAATAGCGGATGGTGATTATAAATACAGCGTATATAGTTTTGTAATGTATAGTGAGGTGCTTAGCTACTTTAGTGCAAAAGCCATTTAAGCGGAGCCTGGATGTCACATCGTGCCTATTTGTTTTCGCTGCGTATTGGCCATGCGTTGCGTGAAGCGCTGGCGGAAGGTTACAACAGGCATAAGCTGGTTAAAGATTTGCTGGCCGGAATTACCGTTGGCATTATTGCTATTCCGCTGGCGATGGCGCTAGCCATTGCTTCTGGTGTGCCACCGCAATATGGTCTTTATACCGCCATTATCGGAGGTTTTGTCATCGCCTTAACCGGCGGAGCCCGCTACAGCATTTCTGGCCCCACCGCCGCTTTTGTGGTGATTTTATACCCTATAGCGCTGAAATATGGCTTAAGTGGCTTACTACTGGCCACCGTATTGGCTGGCGTAATGCTGATTGCGATGGCGCTATTGCGCCTTGGCCGCTTAATTGAATACATACCAGAACCGGTGACACTGGGGTTTACCGCGGGCATTGCCGTGGTGATTGCTACCTTGCAACTCAAAGATCTCTTAGGCCTGCCACTGGGCCCCTTGCCCGAACATTATGTGGATAAGCTGTGGCTGCTGGGTCAGGCGTTACCGCAGAGTGCCTGGCCCAGCCTGCTGGTTTCTACCATTACCTTAGCGACCATGCTGTTATGGCCGCGCGTTAACCGCTTTATTCCCGCTCATTTGCCGGCGTTATTTATGGGGACTTTAGTGGGGGCTCTGTTGCTGTGGGCCGGCGCGGATGTGCCAAGTATAGGCTCGCGTTTTAGTTACCAGGCAGTTGATGGCACTTTGGCTGCGGGCATTCCACCGTTTTTACCCTATTTTGACTGGCCCTGGCTGCGGCCCGGCCCAGACGGGCAGCTGCTGGGTTTTAGCTGGCAATTGGTTAAAGACTTATTGGCGGCGGCTTTTGTCATTGCCATGCTGGGCGCGATTGAATCGCTGTTGTGTGCCGTGGTACTGGATAACGCCTCTGGCCGGCGCCATAGTGCGAACAGTGAGTTATTGGGTCAAGGTATAGGGAATGTGCTGACGCCATTTTTTGGTGGCATTAGCGCTACCGCGGCACTGGCACGCTCTTCTGCCAATTACCGGGCTGGCGCGCAAACACCGATAGCCGGCATGGTGCATGCGTTGGTGGTGCTACTAGGTTTGATGTTGCTTACGCCGATACTGGCCTTGGTGCCGATGGCAGCGCTGGCGGCCTTGTTATTGATGGTGGCCTGGAATATGAGTGAAGCGCCCAAGGCAATACATTTGTTAAAAACGGCGCCACGCAGCGATATTCTGGTTTTTCTGAGTTGTTTTTCGCTTACCGTCATTCTGGATATGGTTATTGCCATCACGGTGGGTATATTACTGGCCGCGGTATTGTTTGTGAAAGATATTGCCGAAATGACCAAAGTGACAGACATCAGCAAGCAGAAAAAACTGGTTGATGTAACGCTGCCAGCCGGCTGGAAAGTCTTTAAAATTAACGGGCCGTTATTTTTTGCCGCCGCAGATCGTATTTTTGCCGAAATCAGTCTGTTAAGTGCAAAGTGTCGGGGTCTGGTGTTGTATATGGATGGCGTAACCGTGCTGGATGCCGGTGGTTTGGCAGCGCTTAATAAACTGATTAGCGCTTGCGCAAAAAACCAGATCCAGCTGGTGATTGCCGATTTGCAGTTTCAACCCCTACGCAGCCTCGCCAGAGCCGGGGTGCAACCTATTGCAGGCCAGCTGCGGTTTTACGCTACGTTGCGTGAGGCCTTAGAACATATACAAACTGCTAGTGCGCAAACCGCAAATATCAAGC